>JAOUHV010000024.1 GCA_029884425.1 Gammaproteobacteria bacterium | reverse complement strand
ACAAATCTAGGCATACGTTTTATTACTCTTAAAAAAGTTTCAAAACCATCAGACTGTATCGGACCAAACGAATCCTTCTTAAACTTGATCCATTTACCGCAGATATTTATTCAATGAGTCTTTGCCTGGAAAATTCACTCCTGGCGCATTAAGAGCCGACAAAATTTTCTTTGCCGCATCTTTCTGACCGGTTTCATGCAAAACTACCCCATAGTGATAGGCAATTTCTGGCGATTTAGGAGCCAATTCATATGCTTTCTTCAGTTTTTCAATAGCTTGCGGGAACTTTCCACTCTTATACAAAATCCAGCCATACGTATCATTAACCGCTGCATTATCTGGCAACTGTCGCCATGCATCCTCAGCCAGCTTTAACGCCGAAATCACCTCAAATTCATGCATAACCCAAGCTAGATCATTTAGCTTTGCCGGATCCCTCTGATAACGAGTAGCCGTTTTTTGTACCTCTTCCCTAAGTTGCGCAATATTTCCACCAACACCAAAAACTCGTACTCGCTCCAGTTCCACGTCAAACTGGGACGATGCGTCTACAACATCTCGCAACTGATTTAGGGTATTAATGGCTGATTTAACATCCCCCTGCTTACCATACGCTCGAGCCAACTTTATCCCCAAAGGCAACCGCCGTGGGTCAAATTGCTGTGCTTTCCGAAACATGGCTATTGCTTCAGCTGTTCGATTGTTACGTACGAAATGATCTCCTTTCATTTCATAACCTACTGCTGCATTAGGATTTTTAGCAATAAATTGATCAATTAAATCACCTGCAGCTTTTGCATTCCCATCCTCGGCATAAAGACTGCTCAATGCAGCAATGGCTGGTACAAAGTTGGGATTCAACGTCAACGCTTTTTTCAAGGTATCCTTCGCCTTTGAATTATCACCACCAGCACTTTGTGCTCGTGCCAAGTCAAAATAGGCAGATGGAGAGTCCGGTTCATTATCAACAACCTTTTTATACAAAGATGTAGCCTGGGCAGTATCTCCTTCACGAAGAATATCGCGCCCTTTTATCTTCAGCGCCAACACCCGCCCCGCTTTTGACTCCTCAAGTTTTGTGAGGTATCGCGCGTAAGCATCTTTATTGTTCGATTTATTATACAAAGTCAGCAAAAACGAAGATAACCTCAAATACTCTGTCTCAATCGGCAACGACTCTAGAAATTCAATCAGATGCTTTTCATCATTCTGTTTTAATAAAAATCCAGCGTACTCAGTGGCTATTTGTGGATTTAATTTATCATCAAGTAACGCACGATACGTCTTCAGCGCGCCGGCAATATCATTCTCTAATACCCGGGTCTTAGCCAAGTTAAGTTTGGCAGGCCAGAATTCGGCATCATCCTCTGTCGCTTTTACAAACTGTTTTTTTGCCTCGGATAGATTATTTTGCTGAACTAGCATCTGACCATATGCATTTCTATAGAACGCCCCACCCTTATGACGATCGACTTCACTTTTTGCCAAATCGGTCGCAAGATCCTTATTGCCCGCTTTCAAGTGCATATTGAGCAGCAACAAAAACGCCTGCTCAGATGTTTTTCCTGCTTTCAGTGTTTTCTCGAGTTCCCTTTTGGCATTTACATCATCACCAGCCATGATGTATGCCTTGGCTAATTCGACCCTGACATCCACATCATCCGGATTTGACTGAACAACCGATTTGAAATAATCGATACCTGCATCCTGCTTTCCCATAGCCAAAGAAGCGGCCCCTGCTATTTTCAATACATCGGCATCACCACTCCCCATCACTGGTTTTAGTGATTGCAACGCAGCGCCTGGCTCATTCAACTTCAGCTGGGCAGCCCCCAGCATTTTTCTGGCCTGCAAGTTATCAGGCTGATCTTGCAAATATCGCTCTAAATAGAATCCTGCCTGGGCATAATTTTCTTCAATGTAATTGATACTGCCCAATAAGAGCAGAGTTGGCTTATGATCAGGAACAGAGTTAATAACCGTCGTTAATATCTGCTTCGCTTGTGCGTAGTTTTGCTTTCTGTATAGATTAAACCCTTGGAAATACGCCACCAAACCATGATTTGGCGCTAATTTATATGTCTTCTCTATAAGGACACTAGCTTCTTCAAAATTATTTTTCTCAAGCAAAATTCGTATCAAACCAATCCGAATATTTAAATTCCTCAATGTGAATAAATCTTGCGACTCGGTCGCCAACGCCTGACGCAACTTTTCTTCCGCCTCCGAACCACGATTGAGCTTAAATAATACTTCCGCATATAACAGCGCTGCAGGGACATTAACAGAAGATGAGGCGTCAAATAATGACTTCAGATATTCCAACACTGCGACATCATTATTCTCCGCTACTGAAGCCCACGCTAAACCATATAACGCATCAACATCGGCTGCATTCTCCCCAAGCACTGCATTAAAGAGAGCTTTTGCTTCACCTGCATTTCCCTTTCTTAACAAAATCCAGGCTTCGAAATTTTTTCTTTGTAAATCACTTAATTTTCCGGAAATCTCTGAAGTTGCCAGTTTTTCTTCAAGCGCAACAACATTTCCTGCCTCTCGCAATGATGACAACCATAAATAGGGCAACTCCTTGATATCACGACCGCCTTTCCTGAAGGCAATCTCAAGCTCTTTTTCCGCACCTTCATTATCACCGAGCAAAAAATACGTTTTTCCTAATAAGTATCTCGCCGCCGCGTTATCTGGCTCACTATCCAATACGCCTTTAATCACGATAACCGCAGCCCCATACTTATCCTCAGCCAATAAGTCGGCTGCATCGGCCAATTTATCCTCGGTACTTTTAAAGTATCCACACGAAGACAGAACAAACATGGCCAAAAGAAAAACAGAAATTTTAGATATCGGTTTCATCACTACTATCCCTTACGTATTTACCGTTCATTCGCAGTCAGTTCTTGAGCAAACTGAATCAGCGAGTCCTCCATTCCAGTTTCCACCATCAAAAAAATGACGGCGCCGGCATTATTACCACGCACATACCCAGCGAATTCAGCAAGCTTTGCTTCAACACTCACTCCAGTGTGGTGCCCATTGACGAAATACCATTGCCACACCACATAACGCTTCATTCCATTAATGTGTAAAAAATATTTATTAACAACCAAAGAGGAAAGATTCCGTTTTCCCGCATACTCCACCCATCCTCCTGGAGTTTCAAAATAATTTTCTGGTTTAGTCAACGAGGAGACAATCTCCCATCCCTGAGTTTGTCTCTCAAAACCACTAATGCGCAAATATACCGGCGAATCCATAGACACTGCCAAGTAATCAACATTCACGTCTCCTGGAACATCAATTTTCCGTGCCAACGATATAGGTTGAGTCAACGTGAATTCCCTCGGCACGGAGATACCTTCCAGCGCAGATGCACTAGAAACATTATTCAGCTTTTGCGTGATCGTAAGATTTGCCAGAAAGATAATCAAAATTCCTGCTGATAGAAGTGTCGCGTGTGACGCAGCGACCTTGGAGCTAATGGGAGTTTCAGTATTAATTTGAGCTTCGTCCCCAGGACCTGGAAATACTCTATTAAAAATTAAAATCGCACCAATAAAGAAAACACCGAAAATCACCCACCCCAAATTGAAATGATCTTCAACCAGGCTATGCTGCATATTTGTCGTTTCACCAACAACAACAATAATCGCAACCCTAATCCAGTTGGAAACAATTGCTGCCAAAACAATCGAAGCAACAACAATAGTTTGATGCTTTTTTGATCCAAAATTCCGGGCAGCGTAAATAATTGCCAGCGGCGCTGCTGCAAGAAAATAACTAATTCCACTGCACGATGGTGCAACTTCAAACCTTCCGGCAGGAACAACTAAATCAATTCCCTGCTTCAGTATATGTATACCACTCAACTGAACAAGATAATAAGACATCAATGCGGTAGTTTGTTGTAGAACTCCGTCAATAACGTCCCAGACGGGTATTGCAAATGACAGTATTGCTAGTGGAAATATAGAGGCTTTTGCTCCTCCCCAGCCATACGTTGCCAACAGCATAAAAAACAGTAATAGATACAGAACCAATACCTGACCTGCAACTATATTGATCGCGCCTAAAGCAAATCCAATTAGCGCTAGTAATACAGAGCATACGGCCCCAACTACTTTGAATCTTTCATCTGAAAATTTTTGTGCTGGAAATCGTTTGTAAAAGAAATAAATCGCCACAGCCAACAATAGAAAACCGTGATTATAGGTTCCATGATCAAAATTCAGCCACTTCAGCATTAAAAATTCGATACCTGCTGAATACATTAGCAACACCAATGCTAATGTCGCCAGGAATAAGATGTGAAGCCCTAGAGCCGGCATACGAATGTTCATTTACTGTATTCCAAGTTTTTTCATTAGGTCATACAACGTAGGCCGACTTATTCCCAATAGCTCGGCAGCCTGTGCAATATTCCCATTCGAATAGTGTAGCGCGCGACTAACCGCTCTTTTTTCTGCAGCCTCTCGCACTTCTCTAAGGTTAAATGGCATTTTCTCATCACCGATTTCATTTAGCTCAAGATCTTCCGCCGATATTTTCGTACCATCGCTCATGATAAATGCGCGCTTCACCCTATTTTCCAGCTCACGTACATTTCCTGGCCACGCATAATTTTCAATCGCAGCAACTGCATCCTGAGTAAAGTCTTTTGTCTTTCCGCCAGACTCAACAACAACTCTGCTCAATATCGCTCTAGCAATCATTAATGCATCCCCATCCCTATCCTTTAGGGCAGGAATATTGATAGTTATCTCACTCAATCGATAGAATAAGTCTTCCCTAAAAAGCCCTTCAGCAATCATGTCCTGCAAGGTACGATGAGTTGCACAAATCACCCTCACATCAACAGGAATTTCTCCACGTCCACCAACTCGCTCAATAACTCTTTCTTGTAAAAATCTGAGCAATTTCGCCTGAAGAGCCATGGGTAAATCACCTATTTCATCAAGAAAAAGAGTTCCACCATGCGCATACTCTATTTTTCCAGGCGTTTGCTTCACTGCTCCAGTAAAAGCACCTTTTTCATATCCAAATAATTCACTTTCGAGAAGATTTTCAGGTATCGCCGCACAATTAATTGCCACAAACCGCTGTTCCACCCGAGAACTCAATCTATGTATAGATCTCGCCAGCACTTCTTTTCCAGTACCACTGCTTCCCAAAAGTAAAACTGTCGCATTTGTTGGCGCCACTTTTTCCACGGTACGACAAACTTTCATCATTTGTGGACTGCTTGCGATCAATCCCTCTAAAGGAGAATGCGCCCCCTGATACAACCTCTCGTTCTCAGCTTCCAGTTCGGCAACCCGAAACGCGCGATTTACAATTAATCCTAAAATATCTGCATCAATGGGCTTCAAATAAAAGTCATACGCCCCCAAGCCAATTGCTTTTACTGCAGTAGGCTTGTCATCATTTCCGGTAACAACAACGACTTTTGTCTTTGGCGCCAAATTCAATATCGCTTCCAATGTCGCCAGCCCCTCACTTGTTCCACCAGGATCAGGCGGTAATCCCATATCCAGCGTTACAACTTGAGGTTCGAATCTACGCAATGCATTTATTGCCTCTTCACGATTGGAGGCTAAAACAATTTCGTAAGCATCAAAACACCATTTGAGTTGGTTTTGAATTCCCAAATCGTCTTCAACAATCAGCAAGGTAGATTTTTCAGCCAAATCCAATTCTCCACTTTACAAATTTGAACTCAGAGGGAGGCGCACAGTAAAAAGCGTTCCCTTACCAACTTCGCTTTTTACTCGTAACTTTCCACCTAACTGCTCGATATAGAGCTTTGACTCATGAGCTCCAATGCCCATTCCGGTCAACCCTTTAGTGGTGTCAAACGGAGTAAATAGTCTATCTCGAATGAATGAGTCACTCATACCACACCCATTATCCTCTACTTCGATCACTACATCGCTGCCATCAATGAATGTTCGCACTTCAACGTGACCATCCCGAGAAGTAGCCTCCTGTGCATTTTGAACTAAGTGACCAATTACAGAGACCAGTTTGTCATTGTTTGCTCGTATTGTGGCATTCACGCCCTCTCCTTCAATACAAGGGATAGGCTCGGTAGCTGATTTTTCCCTTACTGCCTGTGCTACTATATCACGGATATTGGCCTGCTCATCTCTATCAGAGATCACTCCCCCCCCTCGTAGTTGAATCAATAGTTTGTTCATGCGATTTACCGCATTCCCTACCGTACTGATTGCATCGTCCATAAACTCAGGGTTGTGTTTATGCTTCTGTGCGTTTTTCACAACCAAATCTAACTGCGACACCAAATTTTTTAGGTCATGTATAACGTACGCCGACAGTCGATTAAATGCCTCAAACTGCCTGGAATGTGCCAATGCGCTCGCAGAACGGGCGTGAGCTAAATGTGTCGCTAACTGTCGCCCCAACGTTTTCAGGAGGTCGACATCCTCCCAGCCAAATGTTTGCTCTGCCCTCGGCCGCGACAAAATGACAAATCCATGCAATTTTGATTGCAACATCAGTGGGACTATTAACCAGACCCTTGGGTTTTTCTCTATCCACTCAGGCAACAGAAAATCAGGATACTGTTCCATACCCATGTGGTATTCATCAATATTTATTACCCACTGACTTTCCTCCAGGAATTGAATTATGCGACTATGATTGCTTACTTCAATACCTTCAAATTCACCAAATCCAAATTGATCTTCGCATATAAAATTCGTTTTGTTATCACGCACCCAAAGAGCTGCTGCTTGGCAATCCATTGCTGTCAGCATTACACGCAAGGTTCGAGTTTCCACGCTCCCCTTGCTTTCATCTTCCGCCGACATTTCTCTGATAACAGAAAGCCATTCATTTTTGTAGTCATATTTTGCATTAAGGAAATGCTTATCAACAAAAACGCGCAGCCTGGCACGAATTTGCCCCGAAAATACCAAAACAACAAAGCCGATAATGCAGGAAAAAATAAAAACATTTCTAATAATGGCAGCCCATTCACCGCCAAACACCATGATGTAATATCCACCAAGTGATATTACTAGAAGGTAGGCGCCCGCCGCCGCCATACCAGTGGTATAAAAAACAATTTGCCGGGAAAACATCAATCGGCTATCACCCATCGGCATGCGGCTAATGCCCAGCGCCACCATACCTAGCGCCAACACCTCAGCCACCCCGCGCGCATACCAAATATTGGGATCTAACTCCCTAAACAATAATGCATCGGAATACATATAAAAATCATAGGCAAACAGCGCCCCCAATCCAATGCAGAAAAACTTGATTCCCCAACGCTCATGAGAAAGTGTGTTTCGTAAAATTTGCTCGACAAATATCAAACACGAAAGAGCAAACAATACCTGTACGATAACCCGAAAATCGTACCCTAACCAAACAGGTACTGAAATTTTGAACGTGCTAAGTGCAACCAACAGAAACAACAACAGCACACCCAGCAATACACTTCCGAAAAAAATACGTAAAAATATCCTGGGCACATCCTTCTGGCTTTTTCGTGCATATCGCAAAATAGCGGCCAAAAAGATCAGCCACACCAAATCACGAACAATTTCAGCAAATAAACTAAATAACGTGATTGGTGCCTGAACATAACTTGCCCAAGACAACGCAGCCGCCCACCCGGCATTGACCAGCAGCGGAGCAATCAACCAGCTCGCGAACATCTTCGCTCGCCAATACAGGAAAATTAGAAGAATCAGCGCAAGTGACACCAGTGCGGCTGAAGCATAAAAGACCGCGCCAAAGTCACTCATAAGCGCAGCTAACGAGCCCCCTTACCCCAGAGCACGACTTCTGCGGTCTGGAGTAAGATGGAAAAATCAAGAAACATACTGTAGTTTTTCACGTAATAGAGATCGTACTGAAACTTTTCAATAGTATCTTTATGTGAAGCACCGTAGGGATAGCTTATTTGTGCCCAACCGGTCACTCCTGGCTTCACCCGATGCCGCTCAGCATAGTAAGGAATGGTTTTAGAGAACTCCTCAACAAATTCAGGGCGCTCAGGACGAGGCCCAACAAAGCTCATGTCTCCCTTCAAAACATTGATCAACTGAGGCAACTCATCAATGCGCGTCTTCCTAATAAATGACCCTACTCGAGTAACACGACTGTCATTTTTCTGGGCAAATTGAGCACCATTTTTTTCAGCGTCCACTCGCATGCTGCGGAACTTTAGTATGCGCACCAACTTCCAGTTCTGACCAACTCGCACCTGACTATAAAAAACTGGGCCTCGATCATCCAAATAAATCAAAACTGCCGCGATCACCATAATCGGCAGCGCGAACGACAGCAATATCAAGCTCGCCAAAATATCAAATACGCGCTTACCAAATGCGCGCCCAGCCCCTTGTGCAAAACCGTCAGAAAAAATCAGCCAGCTTGGCTTCAATATCTCCAATAAAACCTTTCCGGTCTGGCGCTCCATAAACGTCTGCAAATCGATAATTTCAATGCCACTCAATTTACAGTCGAGCATTTCTTCCACGGGAAGCGCTCCGCCTCTGCGCTCTGTCAGCGCCAAAACAACTTCACTGACTCCCAGCTGCAAAGCCAGATTAATCAAACTCTCCTCTTTGCGAAGACACTGCGTTTTATCAACTTTGACTTCCTCCTGACCAAAAGGAACATAGCCGACAATAACAAAGCCCCGCCGATCGGTTTTGCGCTTTAAATGACGGTCAATCGTCAACGCCATTTCACCAGCACCAATCACCAACACTCTACGTTGCAAGGCATGATGATCAGCAATTCTTCCAAAAAATGCGCGGTTAACCAGTACCAGCACCAACGAAAACACCAGCGCTATCAGGAACACACCCCGTCCCACGAAAAACTCCGGCAGCAAATAGAAACTCAAACTCATGAACGCGGTGCCACCCACAAAAGCAACGCCAATTCTCAGCAACACCCCCAGAGCTTCATCACGTAGATGACGCTGGTATAATCCGACCGACACCAAACTCACCATCATCACAAGCGTAAAAAGCACCGCTTTGGGCAACAACAGCTCAAGATTAGGAGTGGATGATGGAAAACGGACCTGCATCCCGACGTAGATGGCCACAAAAAATATAGCCGTCTCGACCGATGCCAATATGATTTGAGCTCGATGGATATAGTGCTTGAATAGACGAATCATTGATTAATCAGGTTGTCCCGGCAACAAAGGCATGATTTTGTTAATGTTATCAAAATATTCACGGACGCTATACAACACTAAAGTAGTAATTATAATTCCTTACCAATTCCATGAACTTTTAGCCCCCAGGCTAGCAACGAAAAAACCTTCTGGTTAGTAGAGCGCAGCCGCCCAACCATCACCTTCATCAGCTCACGCATAAAGCCAAAGCCCACCTCGGGATGATGCTCCAGGAACTGCATGGTCTTTACACCATCAAATTGTAGCAATACCGAACGCTCAACGGCCTTGACCGTGGCCGAACGCGGCTGGTCATCAAACAAAATCAGCTCACCAACAATTTGGCCAGGTTCAACATCGTAGACACCCGGGTTGACATTTTTGTCCTGCTCGAGTTCCACTCGCCCCAAAACCCGCAACTGTCCCTGTTCCAGGAAGTAAAAATGCTGACCCGCTTGCCCTTGCTCAATTATCTTAGTGTCCCTCTCAACTATTATGCGCTGCCAATACTCTCCCTCCGTAAAATCGGGGTGCGATATCAGCGGTTCAATACAGGCCATGCCCAACCTCTCCCATTAATTCTGTCATTACCACGGTAGCGGTCCAAGATGAGAAATTCGTTAGACCCTTTTCCGATATCGCACAAAAATTACTCAATTGCGCAACAAATTCCGCCTACGCCAGCCCAACCCACCCAAAGGTTTTATTATAAATTTGCACCCGGCTGAGTTAGAATCACCTCAAACCCAAACCACGCTAAAGGTAATATTTCTCTTGCCGAAACGTACTATGACGATAAAACCGTACTTGGGTACGAAAAATTTCACAGCGTGAATTTTTTACTTTACCAATTCTCTTTGAACCATTTTTAAGGATAATCAAATGACGTTTTCATTAAAAAATACCCGCCTCGCGATCGTCGGCTTGGGTTACGTCGGTTTGCCTCTGGCGGTAGAGTTTGGAAAAAAAATGGCCACCATCGGCTATGACATCAACAGCGCGCGCGTCAAGGAATTGAAGCAAGGTCATGATAGCACACTGGAAGTCAGCGACGAGGAGATGAGGGAAGCGACCGAGCTGTCATACACCGATCAGCTCAACGACGTCGCCAAGTGCAACGTTTACATTGTGACTGTGCCGACCCCGGTCGACAAAAACAAACGCCCGGATTTCTCCCCGCTGGTCAGCGCATCAACAGCCCTGGGCAAGATACTGAAGAAAAATGACATCGTCATTTACGAATCCACCGTCTATCCCGGTGCAACAGAAGAAGTTTGCGTTCCGGTACTGGAGAAGGTCTCTGGCTTGAAATTTAACGTCGATTTTTACGCCGGCTATTCGCCAGAGCGTATCAATCCCGGCGATAAAGAACACCGTGTCAGCACCATCAAAAAAGTAACCTCCGGATCCACCCCTGAAGTTGCCGACTATGTGGATGCCCTGTACCGCACCGTCATCGTGGCCGGCACCCACAAAGCCAGCAGCCTGAAAGTTGCCGAGGCTTCAAAAGTCATTGAAAACACCCAGCGCGACCTGAATATCGCCTTGGTCAACGAACTGGCGCTGATCTTTAATAAAATCGGCATCGACACTCTGGAAGTGCTGGAAGCCGCGGGCACCAAATGGAACTTCCTCCCCTTCCGTCCCGGTTTGGTGGGTGGCCATTGCATCAGCGTTGATCCGTACTACCTGACCCATAAAGCCGAGGAAGTTGGCTACCACCCGGCCGTCATTTTGTCCGGTCGTCGGGTCAACGACCAAATGGCGCAGCACATCGCCAGCACCGTCATCAAGAAAATGATCAAGAACCGCCTAGCCGTCGTTGACAGCAACGTACTGGTATTGGGATTGACGTTTAAAGAGAACTGTCCTGATTTGAGAAACACCGGCGCAATTGACATCGTGTATGCGTTCAAAGAGTACAATGCCAAGGTCGACATCTACGATCCCTGGGTACACAAAGCCGAGGCCCAGCATGAGTACGGTGTAACCCCCATCGACAAGCCCAAAACCGGCCACTACGATGCCATCATCCTGGCCGTGGCTCATAAAGAGTTTGTCGACATGGGCGCAGACGCCATACGGGCACTAGGCCGCCCCGGCTGCGTGCTCTACGACGTAAAATCCATTCTGCCCAAGGATAAGGTCGACGACCGCTTGTAATCCGCAAGAGTAAAACACAAAGGCCGGGAAATTCCCGGCCTTTGCTTTTCAAATCAATTTCAGCAAATTACGAATTAGGTACACTCTTGTCGAAATAATAGGCCACGGTCACCGTTGCCTTGCCTGATTGATCCCACTGGGTTGCATCAGCATTCTCGCCCCAGATACGCAAACGACCATCACTGGCGTTAGCCAAGCCATCAATGCGTATATCCAACCATTGCGCCACTTCAACCGGCACGTCGTAACTCACGATCGCATTGCTTTTTTGCCCGGCAATTTCGCCAGAACCAATCTGCAACTCGCCCTGGGCTACCTTTTTCTGCAGCCCACTTTCCATGCCCAGTTGCTGCAAATCACCCAGCGCCTGGGTAAAGCCCTCAGCTTTGCCTGTGCATGCTTGCGGCGCAAACTGCCCCGTTTCTAACTTGTGCGGCGGTTGATAGCCGATCACGCCATCCTTATTGCAGTCCCCTGGCCAACGACCATTTTGCTGGTAATAACCCCAGACCTGACTCTCCATGGCCATCACTTGATCATAGAGCTGTTCTTTTTTGTAGGAGTTGACTAATCCGGCCCCTTCGACCGCTGCAGCAAACAAAATACCCGCAACCACAACGCTGGCTGCCGCTTTGATCACCACGGTACCTTCTTCGCGCTTGGCATGGTTTACATGTAGATGGCTGATTTTTACTTTCACAATTCGTCCCTCACAACATCCATAGGTTCAACCTATTAGTCGACGGCTATGGGGTTTTCAACAGGCCGAACTTGTAAATCTGTGACGCCCGTCGCACAGCCATTGTGATGCTGTTAGAACTTCTATGGATTCAGCAGGTTACTCCAGCGCGGTCCAGCGCTCGAACGCCTTTTCCAAGGCCGCATTAACCTCATCGACCCGGGCTAAAACCTTAGCAATTTGATCCTTATCCCTTTTGTAAAAATCCGCCCCTCCCATTTCTGCTTGTAGCCGCTGCTGCTCATTTTCCAGAGATTCGATCAAGCCAGGCAAAGACTCCAGCTCGCGCTGCTCCTTGTAACTGAGCTTGCGCTTGGCCGCCTTGGGCACCTCGACTGGAGCTGCTGGGGCAGAAGCGGGAGCCTGCGTTACCCCAGACTTGGCGGGACTGGTTTCCTTGGGCGACGCCACCCGGGTTTTGGCTTGGCGAAGATAATCCTCGTAGCCGCCCACGTATTCGTGGACCACACCATTGCCCTCAAACACAATCGTACTGGTCACTACATTGTCGAGAAAATCACGATCGTGGCTGACCAGCAACACCGTTCCTTCATATTCGCCCAGTAGGTCCTCCAGCAACTCCAGCGTTTCCATATCCAGATCGTTGGTGGGTTCGTCCAGCACCAACAGGTTGGCGGGCTTGGAAAACAGCTTGGCCAGCAACAGACGATTGCGTTCACCGCCGGACAGGCTTTCAACCGGCGAATGCAACCGGGCCGGGTCGAACAGAAAATCGCGCAGGTAGCTGATCACATGCTTTTGGCGACCGCCGATCTCAATGGTTTCGCGACCTTCCGCAAGGTTGTCGATGACGTTTTTCTTCAGATCGAGCTGTTCGCGCTGCTGGTCAAAGTAGGCAACCTGCAAATTGGTTCCCTGACGCACGGTGCCCGCCGTGGGCTGCTGTCTTCCCAGCAAGAGTCGCAGCAAAGTACTTTTGCCCGAACCGTTGGGGCCAATCAGACCAATCCGGTCACCGCGAATAATGGTGGTGGAAAAATCCGCAATCAGCGTTTCACCGTCGTAATCGCAACGCATGTGCTCGGCTTCAAACACCAGCTTGCCTGAGGCTTTGCCGGTATCAACGGCCATGCTGACCTTGCCTTGCAATTCGCGTCGCTCGGTTCGCTCCTGGCGCAATGCCTTGAGCTTGCGCACCCGCCCTTCGTTACGAGTACGGCGTGCTTTGATTCCCTGACGAATCCAGACTTCTTCCTGGGCCAGTTTCTTGTCAAATTCAGCGTTATGAATTTCTTCTGCGGCCAGACGTTCTTCCTTGCGGCGCAAGAAATTCTCGTAGTTGCCCGGCCAGGAGGTCAAATTGCCGCGATCCAATTCAATAATTCGGGTTGCCAGGCGTTTTAGAAACGCGCGGTCATGGGTGATAAACAGCAAACCGATGCGTTGCTGCAATAAAAACTCTTCCAGCCACTGAATCGCAGCAATGTCCAAGTGGTTGGTCGGCTCATCCAGCAGCAGCAAATCCGGCCCGTTCACCAGAGCCTGTGCCAACAGCACGCGACGACGCCATCCGCCGGAAAGTTCGTTAATGCGTTTTTCAGCCGGTAACTGCAACTGCGAAATTACCGAATCCACCCGCTGCTGCAAACTCCAACCGTCCAGCGCTTCCAGATCATGCTGCAAACGACTCAGTTTGTTCAGCAGTTCATCACTGCTATCGGTCTCCAGTTGTACCAAGGTTTCGTGGTACACACGCAGCAGTTGCACCACTTCACCCAAACCATCGGTCACCACATCAAACACCAGACGGTCATCATCCATGGGCACGTCCTGACGCAGGCGAGAAATCACCACGCCATCCTGCTTCCACATCAGACCATCATCGACGTGCTCCTCGCCCATGATCACCTTCAACAGGGTCGATTTGCCCGCGCCATTGCGACCAATCAAGCACAGCCGCTCACCGGGATCAATGGCCAGATTGACCTTGTCCAGCAAAGGCACGTGCCCAAAGGCGAGGGAAACATTATCGAATTTAACGATGGGCATAGCGACAATCCTGAAAAAGGGGTCTCATTCTACCGCGGATGCCGCCTCCCCCTCCAGCCAATGACCAACTTCTTTTTCCCACCCCACTCCCGTATAGTGACTGCTACATCAATCGCATGGACGTACCGGGTGCAATTGCGCGTTATCAATTTGGGCAGTGTTTCACCACTTAAATCCCAGTCGGTTTATCATGGCATCGCACACGCCATGCGTGCCGGCGACGCGCCCGTGCTGGTGCTTTGTTCACCTGGCCGCCCGTATCTCAGCGTCGGCATGCATCAGCAAGCCGAACTTGAGTTTGATCTACAGCGATGCAAGGCACACAATCTGAGCATTATTCCGCGACAAACCGGTGGCGGCTGCGTGTTACTGGATCAGCAGCAACTGTTTTTTCAATTCATTTTCCATCGCTCCATCGCACCCACAACCGCAAATGAACTTTATCCCCGGTTGTTACAGCCCATCATCGACTGCTACCAGCACATTGGCATTGCTGCGCAACAAATTGGTCTGACGGATTTGCAGGTAGGCGGCAAAAAAATTACTGGCAGCGGCGCAGCCAGCATCGGTGAAGCCACCGTTTTGGTCGGCAATTTCATTCATGCATTTGATGCGCGACTGATGGCCAATGTCATCCACGCGCCCTCTGACGAATATCGTCAGTTGTTTGCAGAGCAACTCCAGCAACGCATGACATCCATCCAGCAACAAGGAAAATCTGTCGACAACGCCACGCTCATTGCGAAACTGCATCACCAAATACCGCAGCGTCTGGGACTCACACCGATCAGCAGCGAACTAACTCAACGCGAACAACACGAAATCATGCTCATGGAGCAAGAACTGCTGGAAGACAGCGAATGGCAGATCAGTAAAAAACTGGTCAGTCACGGCATAAAAATATGTGCTCATACCTATGTCACTGAACGCGTTGCGACGATAGCCGGCAATGCTTTACGTTGTTTGCTGTTACAGCAAACTCACAAAATTATAATCGCATATTTATTTGTCAATCAGGACAGGCAACACGCATTGGAAACCAGCTTTCACCATTGCGCGCTCAACGGCGAACAACTCCGCTCGTACCTGCAACAAGCTGATCAAGAGCTGCATCCATATGCAGAGCATTTTATCGAGCTGCTGCTGCAAAGCCGCATAGACCCGGCGATTTAATCCCGCCCACTGCGCCAGGCAGACACCAGCAAACCTATTCCGCCCACACAGGCGATCAGAAAGCCAACCACGCCCAAAATCGGCATGCCAAACAACGTGATTTCGCTTTGATTTGAGCTGACAATCGCCGTACCGACGATTAACGCGGCCACAACAATTCCCACGGTTAATCGACTGACCGCGCGATCAATCTTGTGACCGAAATGATCCAGGCGCGTCAGATCCACATGCACCTGCATGCCGCCACGGCGCATGGATTTGATTAGGGCATGCACATCCCTGGGCACATCGGAAAACATTCGCCATATCGCTTGCGCATCAGATGCGCCTCGCTTCAGCAAGGCCGATGGCGCATAACGGGCACGCACCAACCGCTCCATAAAGGGCGTTGCTTCTTCGACAATATTAAAATCAGGATCCAGCCTGCGCCCTACACCTTCCAGAGAAATAAACGTTTTTATCAGCAACGCTAAATCAGCAGGCAAGGTCAATTGATGCTCGCGCAGGATCGACGTTAAATCGATCAACACAGCGGTAAAATCCAGTTGTCGCAAACTCAGCCCATGATAGTGGTCGAGAAAATTTTCAACTTCTGCGGTTAATGCCGTTTCATCAATGTTACTGCCACGGACCCACAACAGAAGTACATCAACCACTGCCACACTGTCCTTTTTGACCAAGGCATACAGCAAATCAATCAACTCTTCACGGCGCTGATCGGACAGACGTCCCACCATGCCAAAATCCACCAGCGCGAGTTTGTTATCCGGCGTAACGATGATATTGCCCAGGTGCGGATCAGCGTGAAAAAAGCCATTGACCAGCACCATGTGCAAAATGGCCCGAGCACCCAATTTGGCAATACGTTGGCCGTTGTGCAATTGATCAGATTGCTTGGCAAACTGGCGACCGCTGATACCAAAAATATATTGCTGAACATTCAGCCGCTCGCTGCTCCACTGCCAATAAACGCGGGGAATAACAACGTCAAATTCGTCCTGCAAATTCGCCGCAATCCGTTCGGCATGACGGCACTCACCCGACAAATCCAGTTCGCGCCGCAATGACAACGAAAATTGTCGGACCACTTCGGTTGGACGAAAACGCTTGAGCTCTTGAATGTTATTTTCAGCCAGTTCGGCCAGGCGCGCCAACAACCGCAAGTCAGCCTCGACCTTGTTGACGATGTCGGGGCGGCGAATTTTCAAAATGACCGGCGTGCCATCAACCAGCTTTGCGCTATGCACCTGAGCAATCGAGGCTGCCGCCAGAGCGTGCTTGTCCAGCTCCGCAAAAATACTGTCAGGATCAGCACCAAGATCTTCGGTTAATTGCGCTCGCAGCTGCTCAAAATCCAGCATTCCAGCCTGATCCTGCAAGGTTTCGAAGGCAGCAATCCAGTCAGGAGGAAAAAGATCAACGCGCGTCGCCAGCAACTGGCCCAATTTGACAAACGTCGGCCCCAGTTCCTGCAACGCTTTCACCACCCGTTGCGGTGGCTCCATATCGCTCAGAATAGGTGAAGCTCCCCAGTGCAACACCTTACCGGCGCGCTCCAGCGCATGGCTCATGCCCAGGCGGCGAACCACATCACCAAATCCCCAACGAATCAACACCGTGGCGATATCGTGCAAGCGACCTAAATCACGCGCCGCACTCAAGGTTTCCCATAGCATGTTTGTTATTTTTTCTTGGGTGCGATCGCTTCGGCCATACCGCCAAGGAATCCGGCGGCAATGTGCGCCAATTGCTCACCCACGTGCTTACCGGCCACGGTCAGATTGGCAACGCCGTCACGACCTGCCGATGACAGAATATCGTAGAGCGAATTGACTGCCTCCTTTGCCTGCCCACCTGCCTGAGTGCCCGTGGCTTTCAGATGTTTGCCCAAATCATTGAAAATATCAGCGACAACGCCGCTGCTTTGGCTGGCAACCACTTTGACAGTTTCAAGGAACATCGATTCCAGCGTGGACAATTCATCAATCGCTGCACGCAAATCATGATCGCTAAATTCAGTTCCGCGACCGATGGCTTCTTCGGTAGCCAGTTTCGCCGCTTGAGCCGCTTTTTGCAGGGCGTCATCAACACCATGCAAGGCGCGCGCAGCATCGTCACGAGCCTTATCCCAAGGCTGTTGCAATCCGCCACTCACGCCCGCCAAAACAGCCTCTACGACTGCGCGAATATTCTGGTGGTCCAACTTGCGTGACTGTAGCGCTTGCAAGGTGATATCGCGCACCGCTTGACGCAAATCCTCGCCATCAAGTACTGCAGATTTCGCTTTCTGCTTAACATCATCTGTCGTGTCGGCCATGGCATGCTCCTCATGTACTTAATTGGTACCTCTCCCATTTGTACCAGAAAAAGCCTTTCATTGGCCAATAAAAAACCGGGCCCCCATACGGGAGCCCGGTTCACATCAACGGATTGCGTTTTAGCGCTTAGGCTTCAACCTGCTGTATGCCATCCAGGTACCAAGTCGGCTTGAAAGCTGCCTTGGGTTTGGTGAAGTGCCAAATTTCCTGAGCATGAACGTCGACGCCGTCTTCTTTCAGGCTCATGGTGAACAGCACTGCCGCTTCTGTCGCATTGTCGATTTCGCGTACATCGAACAGTTCTGCATGGGCACTGATCACTTCGGTCTGGCTGCTACCTTCGCGGGCACGGTATTGATCCTGAATTTCAGCGAACACCGCGTCTGTCGTAAATTCGCGGATGTCGGCCAGATCACCGTTGTCCCAGGCTTTTTGCATCATCACGAACAGCTCCTTGGCTCCCGTGAGGAAGTGCGCTTCGTCAAAGCCCGCTGGCTTGCTGACGATTCGAGGCGCAACTGCCGCGCTACCCAGATCAGGCTTGTCACCTTTGAACATCAGATCTGTGTCAAACCCAGCACCTTGTTTTTGCTGAGGTGCAGCAACGGGTTCCTGATGAGCCTGGCGCTGCTGAGGCGCGTGGTGTTGCTCAGGAGTGACGTCGACCTGACCATACCCTGCCGCCACGGGCTGCTGCTGCGTCGCCGCACGGCGACGCGAAGCGAAAATCTTGTACACCACAAAGGCGATCAGCGCGATGATCAAAATATCCATGAAATTGATATTTTCAAATGCGCCACCGAAGAACAGCGCGCCCAACAGGCCGCCGATCATCAATCCGCCCAACGCGCCCATCAAACCAGCCTTGGCAGCACCGCCCGAAGCAGCCGCCGCAGCGCCAGCCCCCTGCTGAGGAGCCGCTGTCGGTGCAGCCGCCTGCTCTTTCTGTGCAGAACGGTTTTGCGGTTGACTAAAGCTCTGTTTTCCACCAAAAGACTTGCCGTTGCCCATACGCTTGGCTTCGGCGTTGTCGATTGAAAATCCCAGTGTCATTACACCCACCACTAAGGCGGCAATTAACGCTTTCATGAATTCGTATCCCTTGTTGCTTGAACAAATTGACCTCTATTCCCGACCTTTTCTATCGGCAAGAGGTGGAAGCCATTCTATCGATTTTCAGCCTGAAAACAAGTAAACTGACCAATGAAAACACAGACATAGACAAACTTATGAGCCAAACCAATCCAGCTTCACCTTTTGTCTATCTTTCCCAGTTTGAGTTTCATCACACACTAGCGAGCCGCCGTGGCATCTCGATCGTGTTTTTCTCCAAACCGGGTTGTGGATCATGTCGCAAGTGGGAGCAAATCCTGCTGGCCTACCAGCATGTCCATCCGGCGGTCAGTTTGTATCATGTCGATGTCGAACAGGAACCCGCACTGGCACACGAGTTTGAGTTATTCCACTTACCCGCCATGATGCTCTACACTAACGGCCAGTTTCATGGCGAACTACAGTCTGAAGCCCGGGTAAGTGCTCTGGAAAAAGCCATACAGACCAACCTGCAGGCTCCTCCCAAAGAACAACCCTAGTTCGTCTTTATTGGACTTTTTTCAGGCTGGACGCAAAAATGATCCGGTCAAAGGTACGTCCCAAACTGCGACTGGTGAAATTTTCCATCACTGTGTTTTCCACAAACTGGACTTTGTCGCCTTTTTTCACATCAATGGACACTCCAGCAATCCAGGTCTTTTTGCCGGCCACGGTTGCTTCGATGTAGACATATCCGGCACCCGGAATACTGCTGATGACAGTACCTTCAACCAAGGGTCCTTCGGGAGGCATCATCATCTGTCCCACGTCCCCCATTCCGCCGGCGGGCATGTCATGAGGGCCCGCTGCGCTCGGCTTGCCCGGAGCATGACCAATACCTGTGTTAATTTCCGCCTGCGCGCTTAAGGCAAAAGCACCAAACAAGAGTGCAATCAAAACCTTATACATGAATATTTTCTCCCAAAGAGTTTTTTTCTGGCTATGATAAAGCTGCCGCATTGTAGCACAGGACGTTCCAACCACCAGATTGATCCGAGCAGGAATCATTATCACGCCCTCAAGACAAAACCGCTAGGATGAGCAATATCCAGGCCCGAAAAACCAATTTTCCGCTCGCAAAGAATTAACAAAATTTTTCCCTATTTATGCTTGAACAACACATTCTCGGTGGTTTAAGGTATGACTTACACCGGCGCTTCACCCCCCAGTATCACCCAATCGTTTAGCTAGTTTCCTTGAAGGAGTTTTTGTGCCCTCGTTTGACGTAGTCTCTGAAATTGACAAGCACGAACTAGCGAATGCCATTGATCAGGTTACTCGCGAAATCGGCACACGCTACGATTTCAAAGGGAGTTGCGCAAAAATTGAGCACAGCGACAAAAAACTCACCTTGTGGGCAGACAATGATTTCCAGCTCGGACAGATTCGCGACATTTTGTACAACAAAATGGCAAAACGAGGCTTGGAAGTAGGCAGCCTGGAGTCCGGTAAAACCCAGTCAATGGGGATAAATAAATCTCAGCAAATTATCACCGTCAGAGAAGGCGTCGATAAAGAGCTCGGCAAAAAAATCGTCAAATTGGTCAAGGACAAAAAACTGAAGGTTCAGGCCGCCATTCAAGGTGAACAAGTACGAATCACCGGCAAAAAGCGCGACGATTTGCAGGAAGTTATCGCCATGTTGCGCAGCGAAGACCTGGGGATGCCTGTTCAGTTCACCAATTTTCGCGACTGAGGCGCGCAGAATAAACTATGGATCAGACAACGAATTTCGCCCTGAAAGATTACTCTGGCGCATTCATATTGGTGATGGACGACCAGGATACCATCACTGCCGCCCACGGATTCAGTCCACAGGATCACGCAGCGTATTATCAAAACAATCTGCATCAACTGCCTGCGCCATTTACTGACGTCAGTCAACTAATGCCGAATGTGCATCAGGGTGAAACCGTTTCCACCACACTCAATTTTGCCGATGGTCTTTATCAGGTTGTTGTTCTGCCGAATCGCAAAGATCATTACACCGGCGCGACCATGATGCTGCTTAAACTGTCAGAACAGCAGCGTCATCGGGAAGATTATCAGCACTATCAATTGTTCACCGAGTACAGCAATGACTTTCTGAGTAAATACACCCTGGACGGGCAGTGCACATTCATGTCTGCCTCGGTTGAGCGTGTTTTGGGCTATGCGCCCGATGAAATTCGTGGTCAATCCGTACTGGATTTTCTGCATCCTGACGACAAAAAGGCCCGTCGCAAACTAATCAGCCAGTTGATTGACGACAGTTTCGAAACCCCGGTCAATTACCGTATTCGCCATAAAGAAGGCGGTTACATCTGGCTGGAAACCTACAGCAAGTGCATTACCGAATATGAAAATGGCCAAAGCGTCCAACAAATTGTCGCTGTGTCTCGCGATGTAACTGAACGCAAAGAAACCGAAGAGCGCCTGACCTACTTGGCCAACTACGATTCACTCACCGGCCTGCCCAACCGCGCCCTGTTCCGCGATCGTCTGCGCCGCGCCATGTTGCGCGCGCAGCGCAACAATCGCCGTTTAGCCCTGTTTTTTCTCGACCTGGATCGCTTCAAAAACATTAACGACAGCTTAGGACATCATGCAGGTGATCAGCTATTGCGTGGCGTTGCCAGCCGCTTGGAACAATTCGCCCGCCGCAATGACACTATCGCGCGCCTGGGCGGTGATGAATTCACCATCATCCTCGAAGACATTAACAACTCAGACGACGCTGCGATAGTCGCTCAAAAAATCCTTGAGGTCATGGCGCCCTCTTACATACTCGATGGCCATGAAGTCGTCGCCTCGCCAAGCATTGGCATTACACTCTACCCTGATGACGCAACAGACATGCAGTCATTGCTGAAAAATGCCGACACGGCGATGTATCGTTCAAAAGAAAAGGGCCGAAATCGTTATCAGTTCTACACCGCTGACATGAATGCCAAGGCGTATGAACATCTGATTCTGGAAAACGCCTTGCGCCATGCGCTGGACCGAGAAGAATTCAGACTGTACTTCCAGCCGCAAATCGATTTGCATACCCACGGTGTCATCGGCATCGAAGCCTTGGTGCGTTGGGAACACCCGGAGAAGGGCTTGATTCTGCCCGAACAGTTCGTGCCGTTTGCCGAAGAAACCGGCCTGATTCACCCGATCGGTCAGTGGGTATTGCACGCTGCCTGCAAAGAATTAGTTCGCTGGCAAAAAGCAGGTATTCCGCCGTTGCGGATGGCGCTTAATTTGTCGATGCGCCAGTTCCGTCAAACCAAGTTCGTCGACATGGTGCGCGAAGCCATTCAGGAATACCAGATTAATCCGTCGCTGCTGGAGTTGGAAATTACCGAGAGCTTCCTCGCGCATAACGTCGAGCAAACCGCAGAGACCCTGCATCAACTGCGTGATTTAGGTGTCCACATCTCGGTTGATGATTTCGGGACTGGCTACTCCTCGCTCAGTTATCTGAAGAAATTCCCGCTCAACACGCTAAAAATCGACAAGTCCTTCGTCAAGGATATTTCCACCGATCCCGATGGTGCCACCATCGCCGAAGCCATCATTGCGCTGGGACAAAGCTTGCGGTTACACGTCATTGCCGAGGGCGTGGAAACCCAGGAGCAAGTGTTTTTCCTCCGCAGCCGTGGCTGCGACCGCGTTCAGGGCTTCCTGTTCAGTCGACCACTTTCCTCCACCGAAGCCATGGCCTGGCTGAAGAAAAATCGCTCCAGACCCATACTCAACGAACAACGGGATCTGTGGCCCGAAGCCAGTACGCTACGCCTCGTTCCGCGCTCGCTTAGTGTATAATACTGCGCTCTGCAGACGACGAGGTGGCTATGAATTTTCAAATACTCCGCAACATGGAGGGTTTTACCCGCGACATGTTCAATCGCATCATCGGTTTTCAGGAAAAAGAACATGCTGCCTGGGACAAAACCGCTGATTTTGCGGAACGCATCAAGGGTCTGCCGCTGCACTATCTGGTGTTTAGCAATGCCGACCGTGATCCCGAAACTCATGGCCCCACGGTTGCCCACTATTACCCGCTGCGCAAAGAGATGCTGGCCATCGCGCACTATGCCGCCCAGGTTGCCGACAAACCCGTCGTGGTCGATGCCCATGGACGAAACGGCTTCATCGGCTCACTGCTGGCCCGCGAACTGCCCCAAGGGCAAGTGGTTGGTCTGCGCGATCCCAAAGAAAAACCCAATCAGATCGAAAATTTCATGGACGAAAACTGCTACCGCCAGCAGCCAGGCACCTTGGCCGGCTACGATGGCCCAGCTGACGTTGTTTTTTCATCCTGGATGCCATCCTGTTCCGATATCAGCGACGACATTAATCGCCTAAAACCCAAGCTGGTGGTCTACGTCTACACCGAGCACACTCATCCAGAAACTGCAGAGCCGCAAACCGGCCTGGGCAGTTCGTTTGGTGATCGCCTCAGCGCGGATTACCAACTGATTGATGAGTGGCAAGTCATCCGTTCGCAAGACATGTTCCATGAGGTCTGGCCTGACCTCACCGGCAACATTGAAGAAGTTCGCTTGGTGCGAATTTATTCCAACCAGCCCCTGGAACAACTGCCGCTACCGTCACCGACCGAGGTTTACGATTGGGAAGAAGAATTGCTGATGGCCGAAACCGCGCTTACCGCCAAGCGGGAAATGATGCGTAGCGGCTTCCCCGCGTTCGCCTAAACAACAGACACAAAAAAGGCGCCCGAAGGCGCCTTTCCCTCCGATGCGAACCAACCTAGTTGGCCGCCATGGACTCCCCCAGTACCAACTTGTCCAACTGAACCTGCTGTTGCTCGGTCAGCTTCACTTTCAATAATTCCGCATCGCGGTAACCATCCGCATGGCCTGACAACGACGCACGACGATACCAGTAAACCGCCTGAACCAGGTCCTGCTGCACACCTTCGCCATCCTGATACAACTTACCCATTTGATACTGGGCGCGAGCCATGCCCAGCTTGGCTGACTTGGACATCCATTCTGATGCCTTCTGCAAGTCTTTCTCTACGCCCATACCATTGCTGTACATCAGCCCCAGGTTGTACTGTGCCTCGGCGAAATCCTGCTCGGCCGCCTGCAGGTACAACTGAAATGCCTTGGCTTCATCCTGCTTCACGCCCAAACCACGACGATACATGTTGGCCAAGTTAAACTGCGCCACCGCATACCCTTGATCAGCCGCCTTGCCAAACCAGTAGACGGCTTTGGAATAATTCACATCCATGCCCAAGCCACGCGCATACATTTGCCCCAAGTCAATCTGGGCAGGCGCAAACCCTTGCTGGGCGGAACGCTCAAACCAATGCTTGGCGCGATTCAAATTGCGTAAAATACCATCGCCATCGCGATATTTTTTGGCCAGCAAATACTGACCACGGGCGTCGCCACCTTGGGCGCCACCGGCAGTTGCGCTATCGCTGAAAGCTGAGCCGGGCGCTGTCGCCCCAGCCAAGGCTGTCGAAGTCAGAGAGCTGATACTTAAACCGGCTGCCAACACGAGGGACAGGCGAAAGAAATTGAACAAATACGTGGACATCATTAAGGGGTTCCTGATTCCTGTTCGAGAGACGCCAATATTAAAGGGGGAATATTTATAGCCTCTTAAGGCGTGTTAGAATGAGTCAAAACTCACTAATAATCAATGGTTAAGATGAACGCGCAGACTACCAGAATGGCTCCCAAAAAAGAAATTATCGCCTGGGCAATGTACGATTTTGCCAATTCAGGCTACGCCACCGTGGTACTTACCGCCATATTTAATAGTTATTTTGTTGGCGTCATCGCTGGCCAGCACAGCAACGGCACTGCCACCTTATTATGGACGCTGGCCATCGCCTGCGCCAATTTGCTGGTGCTGCTCAGCGCTCCCATCATTGGCGCCATTGCCGATTACAGCGCCAATAAAAAACGCTTCCTGGCATTTTCCACCTTGGGCTGTGTGCTCTTTACCGCGCTGCTGTCTTTGTGTGGTGAAGGTAACATCGCGCTGGCAATCGGCCTGATTATTTTCGCCACGTTCATGTTTGCCTCTGGAGAAAATCTGGTCGCGGCATTTTTACCGGAAATTTCTCCTGCAGATCACATGGGCAGAATCTCAGCCTTTGGCTGGACCCTGGGATATGTCGGCGGCCTGTTGGTGCTAGGCGTGTGTTTGTACTACGTCAACCTTGCGCAGGCGCGGGGCGACAGCGCAGAGCAATTTGTGCCCGTCACCATGCTCATTGTTGCCGCCGCCTTTGCCTTGGCCGCCAGCCCCACACTGCTGTGGCTAAAAGAGCGTGCAACAGCGCAGCAAAAGCTTCGCGCCAGAGACTATGTAGCTACAGGTTATCAACGCCTGCGACACACCTTAACGCACGCACGCCAACATCAGGACCTGTTTCGCTTTCTGATCGCACTCACGGTTTTCACTGCAGGCATCAACACCGTCATCGTGCTCGCCGCCATTTACGCCCAGGAAGTCATGGGCTTTCAAACCCAGGATACGATTTTGCTCATCCTGGTCGTCAACATTACTGCAGCAATCGGTGCCTTTATTTTTGGTCGCGTACAGGATCGCATCGGTTCCAAGCGAACTCTGATTTTAACCTTACTGATTTGGATTGCAGCAATGCTGCTGGCGTACTTTTCCAGTGAGCGCCTCACCTTCTGGATCGTCGCCAATTTGATTGGATTGGCGCTGGGGGCCAGTCAAAGTGCCGGACGCGCATTGGTCGGCATGTTCTCGCCCGCTGCACGCAGTGGAGAATATTTTGGTCTGTGGGGACTGGCAACCAAACTGGCGGCAATTATCGGCCCACTCAGCTACGGAGTGTTGACCTATCTCAGCGACGGTGATCATCGACTGGCGCTGCTGTGCACAACCCTGTTTTTTATCGGCGGATTATTGCTGCTAACTCGCGTCGATGAACAACGCGGTCGCGATGCGGCACAAATTTCCTGAACATTTGCCGATACGCGACACTCATGATAGAACGTAGACTAACTCCAGCACGCAAACAGTGATTTTCATTTGCCATGCCCAACACACTCGCGTTTCACCAGTCCCTTTGCGTTATCGTACTTGCCGGCGGCAAAAGCACGCGCATGGGCGGAAAAAACAAAAGTCTGCTGCCTCTCAACGGTACACCGCTGATTCAACACGTTCTGCAGCGCATTCCTAAAGATATTCCGCAAATTTTGATCAGCGCTAACGATCACCCCGAACACTACCAGCAATTTGGTTTACCGATCATCGCTGACAACAATCAAAATTACGCCGGGCCGCTGGCCGGCATAGTCAGTTGTGCGCCACACATCAATCACCCTGTCACTCAAATCGTGAGCTGCGACACGCCGCTGTTACCGCTGGACCTGTTTTCCCGCTTGGCGGCTGAACGCCTGCGCCAGCAATGCCCCATCGCCGTTCCCCATGATGGAGAGCGCCTGCAATTGTTAAGCATGCAAATGGAAACAAGCTGTGTTGCCAGCATGGAGGAGGCATTACGCCGCCAGGAGTTTGCGGTTTACCGCTGGCTGCAAACCCAGCGATTTGCCGAACTCGATTGCAGTCACTCTGCGGAGCAATTTGCCAATATCAACACTCCCGATGATCTGAACAGACTCGAATCACGGATTCGTCATGCCCGCTAATAGTTCTCCCCCCATCGTCGGTTTTGTTGCTTACAGCGGCAGTGGAAAAACCACCCTGCTGGAAAAAATCATTCCGCTGTTTCGACAACAGGGGCTGCGGGTAGCGATCATCAAACATGCCCACCATGATTTCGACATTGATCACCCCGGCAAAGACAGCTATCGATTACGTCATGCTGGCGCAACGCAAACCATCGTGGCCTCTGCACAACGCTGGGCACTCATCCACGAAAATCCCAGCCCGGATGCCGAACCAAATTTGAACGAACTCATCAAGCAACTGGATGAACGCCAACTGGATTTAATTCTGGTGGAAGGATTCAAACACGAATCCATACCGCGCATAGAAATACATCGGCCATCGCTTGGCAAGCCGCTGTTGTGCCTACAAGACCCGCGCATCATTGCCCTGGCCTGCGATGAGCGACCAAACGACGCCCCGATCATCCCGCAACTCGACGTCAACAAGCCAAATGAAATTGTGGAATTTATTCTCGGCTACTTCGCCAGCCATTTTTACAGGAAACCATCATGAGTAGTGACACATCCAAACTCCAGCCGTGTGATGAATATGATCCAAACTCTCTTACGGTGGAACAGGCTCGCGAGCGCATAAAAAATCTGGTCACACCGATTGCCGAGACAGAAATCGTCGCCATTGAGCACGCACTCAATCGAGTACTCGCCAAACCAATCACCTCCCCCATGGACGTTCCGCCCTACGCCAATTCGGCCATGGACGGTTATGCTATCCGTGCAGCCGATATCCCCGCTCAAGGCAGTCGAGCTCTGGAAATTGTCGGCAAAATTTTCGCTGGCGCGCCCTATCCTGGCCAATTACAAGCCGGCCAATGCCTGCGCATCATGACAGGTGCGGCAATTCCAGCGGGGGCCGATACCGTATTAATGCAAGAACACGTCGAAGTACATGCATCGCATATTGTCATCGGTCATCAGCATCGTGCGGGTGATAACGTCCGTCACTCCGGCGAAGATATCAAAAAAAATCATGTCGTTTTTCCCGCCGGACATCGCATCAAACCTGCCGACATGGGATTGTTAGCCTCGTTAGGCATTGCCACTGTCACGGTTGCACGACGATTGCGCGTAGCGTTTTTTTCCAGCGGAGACGAACTTAAAATGCTGGACGAGACACTGCAACCCGGCCAGATTTACGATAGCAATCGATACGCATTACTCGGTCTGCTGCAACAGCACAATGTCGACATTGACGATCTGGGCATTGTCGCTGATCAGCCGCAAGCCATTCGCGATGCGTTTTCACGCGCCCATGCCGCCGATATTCTCATCACTACGGGTGGTGTTTCCGTCGGCGACGCCGATTACATCAAACAGATACTCGCCGAACGCGGCCAAGTGGATTTCTGGAAAATCGCGATGAAACCTGGCAAACCGCTCGCCTTCGGCCAGCTCGGCAAAACAATTTTCTTCGGTTTACCCGGCAATCCAGTCTCCGCCATGGTCACATTTCAACAATTTTTGGCCAACTCGCTACAGCAAATGTCCGGTGAAACGCCACGCTCTGCGATTCGTCTGACATTGCGCTGCCTGTCCAAACTTAAAAAAAGTCCGGGTAGAGTTGAATTCCAACGGGGCATATTGTGCTACGACGAAGATGAATTGTGCGTCAAGACAACCGGGCCACAAGGATCTCACGTACTGACATCAATGAGCCAGGCCAACTGTTACATCATTTTGGATAGGGACAACAAAGGGATAAACGCCGGGGAAAAAGTTCTTGTCGAACTAATGTAGCCATTACCTTAATATGAAAAGGGCCACCCCTGGGCAGCCCTTTTCAAACCGGTCATCAAAAACTCGGGCTTATGCCTTAGCAGCTTTAGCCTTACGCTTCTTTGGACCTGCTTTTTTGCGCTTGGAAGCAGCTTTCGCTTTAGCGTTAGCTTTCTTCTCCCACGCTTTTTCCCACTTGGCTTCGAAAGCGGCCAAGGCTTTAGCTTTGGCGGACTTCTTAGCAGAGACAGCTTTTTCAGCGGCTGCCTTCTCCTTGCGGGCAATGGCTGCTTCACGAGCCTTAGCGGCTGCAGCTTTTTTCTTGGCTGCGGCTGCTTTCTTCTTCAGCATCATTGCTTTCTTCTTAGCAACGGCTGCTTTTTTCTTAGCTGCTGCTGCTGCCTTTTTCTTCGCAGCAGCTGCCTTTTTCTTGGCAACAACTGCTTTCACTTTGGAAACTGCAGAAGTTGCCTTCTTAGCAGCTGCCTTTTTCTTACCTGCTTTCTTCTTTGCCATAACTTTTTGCTCCTTATAGCGTCCCCAAGATTATAGCGAACTTATCATCACAAAAAACTACTTCTCACGCAAACCTTTTTCGGAAAAATTGTACATTACTTTAAGAAATTTTGGTTTTTTTTGAAAAGTTTTCCAGTTTTTGGCAATTTTTTTTCGCAAAGAGGCAAATTTTTCCATTTTTGGTCCCCTGAATTTTGATTTTTTGTCTCTCAACATCAGAAAAAGGAACACGGAAAACCTTTTCCCTAACATTCCGCCAGACAAAATCTCTCGACACAAAAAATTTTCGACATGCTTATTACACCGACAACCAAGATTTCCCCCTAACCAACACATCACTCAACAGGAATCCACAATCAGTTGTGGTAAAAATAGTGTGGCTCAACTCAAACCCAACGACATTTTGAGTCCGTACTATCAAAACAAACCCGCTTTGACAATAATAGCCTGCATCACCGCCCTCGCCTCGGTTTTCACCAAACAAAAAAAAGCGCCCTAAAAAGGGCGCTTTCGGAAACGCGGTAACGTTGTGCTTAGAAGCGCAAACCAACTTTCGCACTGTACGAGCTGGCATCCCCGGTTTTATCCGTTTCAAACGCGAAGTTCATCAGACCCATGTTGATATTGGCACCGACAAACCACTTGCTTTGGCTAACATCCACATCCGACAGTGTTGCTGGAGCAGGTAGAGCTTTAAATGTAGCTCCGGGTTTGCTTGTTGCCCAAACTTGACCAATACCTGCATAGGGCGTGATCATCAAAAAGCCTTTGGAGATACTCAGCTCCAATCCCTTGGTATCCAGATCAAGATGATCTGCACCACTCATTTTGGTCATGGTGCCGCGCACAGACACAGCGGGCAACAGCGTGTTACCGCCGACAAAACTGTAGCGAAGCTCACCGCCAAAATAGCTGATGTCTGCGACTGACAAATTGGAATACACCGCGCCGACATCAATACCAAACGGCAAACCTAAGTGTGCATGCAGTTTGGGCATTGGCAACATAGAAACGCTGGATTCACCGATCGCACTGGCCCACTTGTCATCGTTCGCAGGTTTTGTCAGTGTCAACTCGGCACCCACGTCAAAACCAAGAATTCCCAGTGGCTCGGCTGGCGTGATGGCCTTGTAACTCAGTGCCGAGGTCAAATCCTCGCTCAGTGCTTTGAACGCAGCCTGTCCGCCAGTCAAACTGTTAAGGTCAATTGCCGCAGCCTGTACCGATTGCATCCCCAGACCCGCCAATACCGCGCCCACCAACAACGTCTTTTTAAACATAATCCCCTCCTGAAAAGGATACATATTAAAGGTGTCTCTACCAGATCATACGAACCCATTATAGATGCAATATATTGACCGGATTGGGATTTTCGTCACATCTCGGACGTTTTCCCAAGGACAACCAAAGCAAACTCCCCATTTTTTGGCTAAAATTGAACCACCTCTGCGAAAAAACCTTGTCCAACCGGGCAAAGAAAGGGAGAATACACGACCTTTATAATAGTGTAGTTAGCCTGTTAATAGTCATGTCCGAAGCAGAAATCAGCAACATCAACGTTATCTCGCAGCAGCTGTTGCCCACGCCCGATGAAATTAAGCAAAAGCATCCGCTGACACCCCGCGCTGAACAGGTTGTCCTTCAAGGACGTCAAACCCTGCGCAATATTCTGGACCGCAAAGATCACCGCTTGTTTGTCGTGTTGGGTCCCTGCTCCATTCATGATGTAGACGCTGCGCTTGACTATGCACGTCGCCTGAAAAAGCTCGCTGACGAAGTATCCGATACATTGTATCTAGTGATGCGCGTCTATTTCGAAAAGCCGCGTACCACAGTCGGCTGGAAAGGACTCATCAATGATCCGAACATGGATGACTCTTTTAATATAGAAAAGGGTCTGCACACTGCGCGCAGTTTGCTGCTGCAACTTGCGGAAATGGAATTGCCTACCGCCACTGAAGCACTTGATCCCATCACGCCGCAATACTTGTCCGACCTGATCACCTGGACTGCGATTGGTGCGCGTACCACCGAATCACAAACGCACCGTGAAATGGCCAGCGGCTTGTCTACGCCGGTTGGATTCAAGAACGGCACCGATGGTAGCCTGGATGTAGCGATCAACGCACTGCACTCGGCATCTCGCCCACACCACTTCCTCGGCATCAACCAAAACGGACAGTGCGCAGTATTTCATACCCGTGGTAACCGCTATGGGCACGTGGTTCTGCGCGGTGGCGGCGGTACTCCTAATTATGATGCACCACACATCGGCAAAACTGAAAATGAATTGCGCAAGGCTCGACTGCCACTCAACATCACGGTTGATTGCAGCCACGGCAATTCGTCCAAAGATCCAGCCAAACAGGTTTTGGTCACTGAAGATCTGGTACAACAAATCAAAAACGGCAATCACTCCATCCTGGCATTCATGCTGGAGAGCAACCTGGGCTGGGGCAATCAACCTATCCCACAGGATTTGTCACAACTGAAATACGGTGTATCGGTGACCGATGCCTGTATTGACTGGGAAACCACGGAAGAACTCATTCGCAACACCCGCAATGAGTTAAAAAACATCCTGCCAGCACGTGTTCGCTAAATGCTTAAACCGCCCACCAGGGCGGTTTTTCTCAATTTTTGTCTGCTAATTATTTCCCACCCAATTTCGATAACCACTAGAGATTTTGCGAGAACCCACTGCCATCACGGCTTACGCAAGGATCAACGCGTGGAAAACGGAAAACCAACTAACAAATTTGCCAAGCCAGATTGCGATACCCAAAAGGGTTTGTTTAATTCGCTTTACAATGCTTACCAGCAACCCATTCTGTTGTTTGACGAGTACGCCTCCCTGTCTGCAATGAATCGCGCAGCACAGCGTTTTTTCCCGGAGAACACACCACAGGATACAAATCTGTACGCATTAATACCTCATTGCGATCGAACTGCATTGTCAAAGGAACTGGATAGCATTGCTCCCGAGCCTTTGGAAATTAATCTGGAGACATTCGGCCTCAGTGGCAAATTGCAGCGCTTGGTCATGCCTGGGCTTCCTTTGGATAAACATCTACTGCTCACTGTCCAAACGCGCCCCCATAATCATAGCGTTCGCCCATCCAGCTTCGATTTTCTGTCCCGCGTTGCCACGGAACTAAAGACACCATTGAATGCCATCATCGGTTTTTCAAGTATCATGGACTTAACGTCTGATCGCATCACTCAAGCAGAGATCAAAGATTTTGCCGGCGAAATTTACCGTTCAGGCAATCATATCCTGTCGGTGGTTCGTTACATTTCAGATCTGTCACAAATCGAATCCGGACAGATGAATTTGCAGATTCGCACCCTGGATTGTCACCAAATCCTTGATACCTGTTTGAACGAGCTACAGCCAATGATGGAGAAACGCAACATCGGCATCATCCGCGCCTATCAACAATCCAATTTGGTTAATGCCGACGAACAGCGTCTCAAACAAGTGTTGATCAGCCTGCTATCCAATGCAATCAAATACAATCGACAAAACGGCAGAATTACCATTCGCTGCAACCCTAAACCCAACGGTGAATTTGTCATCAGTATTAGTGATACCGGTAAAGGACTTAAACCCCAACAAATCAACCATCTGTTTGAACCATTTAATCGTTTTGACGCCTACTCCGAGGGTGTGGAGGGTGCCGGCATTGGACTGATCACCACTCGCCACCTGCTGGAAAAGATGGGCGGACGCATTTGGGCCGAAAGCCAAATCAACAAAGGCAGTACCTTTTCCATCAGCCTGCCCTGCCCCAGCAAAACCCCTCCCACGCTGCATCCAAAAGCCAAACGGTAGTAATCACAAAATTTTTGCGTAAATATTCGCATTTTGTGATTTTACCGCTCAGCTTTTCCGCCGAATCGCAGATAAATAGGAATCGTCGTTATTTTTCGTCTGTCACAACGACAGCTGCTGGGAAATATACAAAAGATTTTTTGGGGGGGATATCTGTGACCGAGAGCCACACTTGCGCCACTTACCAACGCCGTCGTGTGTTATACATTGAAGACAATGCCCCCAATCTCAAGCTAGTCAAACTGTTCTATAAAAAAAATCCACAAATTGAACTAGATACCAGCACCAGTGCCGAAGAAGGCTTCGCACTCATCGCTCAGCATCATTACGATTTGATTTTGATGGATATCAATTTACCCGGCATTAATGGCATTGAAGCCACTCAACGATTGCGCCATACCAATCCACAACTACCCATTGTCGCCATTAGCGCTAATGCTATGCCCGCAGAAGTTGAATATGCCATGGCCCACGGCTTCAGCGCTTATTTTACCAAACCCATTGATGGCCAAAAATTACTCCAGGAAACAGATCGGCTACTTGGTCTTTGAATAGCGGTCCATCTGCAAATTAGAACAAATCCAGACCAAATACTGTATCTCACAACAATCAAACTAACCTGTTCAAATTAGGATATTTTTCAATTACTCCAGCGCAAAACCCCTCGCTAAACAAAGAAATCATCCCTAAAAAGACGATCACTCTCGGTCTAGTTTTTTGTCCGGAAGACGATGCAATACATAGCAGTCTGAAATTTTTTTGGTAACAACGGTGCGGCTATTGCACCACTTAAAGTGCCCCCTAGGACAGGAGACAGCCTATGATCAAAGCATCCCTCATCGGCCCATTCGATCGAATTCTACGTGTCGTCTTTGGTGTCATGCTGCTAATCGTCACCTATGCTATGAACATCACCAGCACCTGGTTTGCGGCGATGCACGTATTAACCATCTACCTTTGGATTACTACCATGGTAGTTTGGGATCCTTTCTATGCCGTGATCAACAAGTGTGTAGAAATTTATCGTGAGCATCGCGATTTACGCGGCGAGTTTTGATTAACAGCGACAACAGTAGAAAAAAAATCGGCCCTGTTCAGGGCCGATTTTTTAATTGGATTTTTCAGAAACGCCGGCCTGGGCAAACGTCGCCATTTGTCCATGCAGCGCACACGCCGCCTGCAACAGAGACACAGCAACAGCCGCACCGCTGCCTTCACCCAAACGCATCCCAAGATCCAGTAGCGGTTTTGCATCTAACGCATTCATCATCGCTACATGACCGGGTTCTGCCGATGCATGGGCAAACACCATCCAATCGCGTACGCCAGCATTGATGCGACAAGCCAACAGCGCCGACGCCGATGCAATAAACCCATCAACCACGATAGTCATGCCTTGTTGCGCAGCAGCGATATAGGCGCCAGTCATCGCGGCAATTTCAAATCCACCCACACAGCGCAATGCCTCTAGTGGTGCATTTGCAGCCAGCGAATGCAGCGCCAACGCCTGTTCAATCACCTGCGCCTTGTGCGCCACACCCGCCGCATCAATGCCAGTACCTGGACCAACAATTTGCGCAGCCGGTTTAGACAATAACGCACACGCCACTGCCGTGGCCGCAGTGGTATTGGCAATACCCATTTCACCCGCGATAAAAACGTTCGCGCCATTTTGCTTGGCCCGCGTCACGGCTTCCTGACCAATAGCCAAAGCCTGCTGCAGTTGCGCTTCGCTCATGGCCGCCTGCCTGGCAAGATTTTGCGTACCTGCGGCGACACGACGATCCAGTACACCGTCCATCGGTGCTAATTCGCCAACGGTGCCGCAGTTAAACACTTCCAGCCTGGCTTGATGCATACGCGCCATCACACTGATCGCGGCGCCACCACGGGCAAAATTTTTCACCATTTCGCCAGTCACCACCTGCGGAAACGCTGACACACCTTCGTCAGCCACGCCGTGGTCACCGGCAAAAACACCGATGTAAACACCATCAATTTGCGGCAACTCCCGACCTTGCAGTCCGGCCAATTGAATAGCCAAACTTTCCAGCCGACCTAATGAACCAGGTGGTTTGGTTAACGTCCCCTGACGCTCGCTGGCTCGCTGTTGAGCCCCAACATCCACGGATGCCACCGATTGTTCAAACCACATATTTATCCTTTCAACTGTTGAGCCAGTCCAGCGATGACCAGACTAACCCGATCACATTCTGCCGCCAGCGCCTGATGCAAGCGCCCTGCTTCATCGCAAAAACGGCGGCTTAACTCCCCCATGGGAACCACGCCTAAACTGGTTTCGTTACTTACTAAAATAATCTGTCCGGGGGCATTCACCACGGCAGCGACCAATTGCTGCCGTAACTGCGCCATCGCGGTCGGCGACGGCTGGTTCATCAGCTGATTCGTCAGCCACAACGTCAGACAATCCACCAACAAACAGCGGTGACTGGCCGCCTCGGCCGTCAGTCGTTCGGCCAACGCCAACGGCTCCTCTATTCCACGCCAGGCCGAAGGGCGCCGCTGCTGGTGCAGTTCGATGCGCTGACGCATTTCGTCGTCCCAGGCCTGAGCCGTGGCGATGTAACACACCTCCAGCCCACTGCGTTGCGCCAGGTCCTCGGCATAGGCCGATTTTCCCGAGCGTACGCCCCCCAGTATCAAATGCTTCATGCTTTCTTCCCTTCGCGTTCGGTTGGCGATTATATCAGCCACCACTGACAGCGTCTGTGCAGATAACCGGCGACAATCTGCTAAACTTCTCCGCTATGCTGAAGAACAAGATTACCCGTCGTCGCCGCTTAATCATCCTGCTGTTGCTGGTTTGCAGCCTGTGCATTGTGGGCATTGGCCCGTGGCCGGTCGATGATACCCCGTATACTGACACCAGCTACGCACACGACACCCTGGCACCATTGCAGACTCGCCAATACCCGCAGCAAGCCTTGCCGCTATTCGGGGGCTTCGCCAGTGCCGACATTACGCCCGCGCCGGGTTCGCCGATGGGTGGTTATTCGGCGCGTGATCCCAAAGAAAATCAGGGCGCACTCAGCCCGGTGTATGCCAAGGCCATCACCATCAGTAACGGGACGCAGCAGGTCACGCTGCTCGGAGCCGAGTTATTGTTGCCCATGCCGGAATTGGTCGACGAAGTCAGTCGGCTTAGCCACATTCCCCGCGAGCAATTATTTTTTACCGCGACCCACACCCATTCCGGTCCGGGAGGATACGCGCACGGTCTGGTGGAACAACAAACCTTGGGCGAATTTAACGCGAGCTACTTCCGTCAACTGACCCAGTCGCTGGCCGACATTGCCCGTCAAAGCCGCAGCCAACAGCAACCCATTTCATTGCGCTATCAACGCCTGGACATGGATGCGGCCACGGCTGACAGTTTTGTCTACAACCAACTCCACCAAGATGGCCACAACGAACGCAGCAGTTTGCACTGGCTGCAAATGCGTGATGCGCAAAACCAACCACTGGCCAACCTCATCACCTTTAACGCGCACGCCACTTTTTTAGGCAAACTCAATCATCAAATCAGCGGTGATTATCCTGGCCTGCTGCAATCGCTGTTGGAAAAACAATTGAACAGTCCGGTGCTGTTTGCCTCGGGCGGCGTCGGCGGTGCCTTGCCCATCGGTCACGGAAAAATTCCCGATGGCGAAGTGACAACACAACTCGCACAAATGCAGGACATGAGCGACCGCTTGGTTCAGTGGTTTGCGCAACAGAAACAGCAAGCGCAATGGCAGGCCGATCAGGCCGTGCTCGACGTTGCACTCATTCCGGTGGAATTACCCAGTCAGCAATTTCGCATCGGCGATCAATGGCGACTCAGCCCATTGTTGGTTGGCGCGGTATTCCATGACCGCAACAGCTATATCCACGCACTGCGCATTGGTCCGCTGTTTTTATTCGGTCAACCCGCCGATTACGCCAATGAACTCACCCAACGTTTAGAGCAATGGGGACAAGAGCGCGGCGTTTATACCTGGGTCACCGGATTCAACGGCGACTACATCGGCTACCTCATGCCCGCTGATCGCTATGATCAGGATCACTACACCGTGCGCAAGGTCAATTTCTTTGGCCGCTGGGCCGGCGATTACCTCAACGAGGTTTGCAAAACCTTCATCCAGCAGGCGACAAACAACTAAAGCCTGGCATACAAAATGCCGCAGCTAACGTGTATGCACGGCATTGCGGAGTCTTCATGCTGGAATTTTTTATCAATACTTTTATTGTGCTGTTTGTGGTGCTGGACCCCATCGGGGTTGCGCCGATTTTTGCTGTCCTGACGCAAAACGAAACCGTCGCCCAACGCCGGGCCATCGCCCTGCGCGGTACACTGATCGCAGCAATTTTATTATTTTTGTTCGCCCTGGGTGGCCACGTTTTGTTGGGCAGCCTCGGCATCAGCATGGATGCATTTCGCATTGCCGGTGGCGTGCTGCTGTTTTTACTCGCCATCGACATGGTGTTCGCCCGCCAATCGGGTTTGCGCTCCACCACCCATGGCGAAGAATCCGAAGCCAAACAGCGTACCGACATCAGCGTGTTTCCCCTGGCCATTCCGCTGATCGCCGGCCCCGGTGCCATGACCACGCTGTTGCTTCTGCTCGGCGAAGCCGAAGAACAAGCGCCGTTGATCGGCATTGTGCTAGGCACCTTGGCGCTTGTGTTGATATTGCACTACATCGCCCTGATTTTTTCGGCCCAAATCATGGCCATCTTGGGGCAAACCGGAACCAATGTGGTTGGTCGCGTCCTCGGACTGCTGCTCGCCGCCCTGGCCATCCAGTACATACTGGATGGGTTGTTACACCAATTTAGCTAATGTTTTTTGGGGCATGAATTTGCAAACCAGCAGCCGCAATTCTATGCTCAGTTTGATCATCCAAAAAAGGAGACGGGGCTATGCTGAACGAACTTTCTCCCATCGTCGACCAGTGGTATCAACACCCGGATCAGGGGCAACCTTTTCTGATCGTTGACATTGACGATGATGCAGAGGCCATAGAAATTCAATACTTTGACGGCACCATGGACGAGCTTTCATTTTCTGAGTGGGAAGGAATGACCATTGAGGAATGCGCAACGCCTGATAGCTGGAGCGGGGGTCTTGAAGAACCGGACGCCGAGATCGACGAAATCACCGCCGAGTTTTTGGATGACGACGATGATTGGAACAACTCCTACGAAACCATGGGCTAGCCGCTAGCCACTGCCCGTCAAACAAATCAGCGGGATGTAAACCTCCTGGCGGCTCAGACCGCCGTGTACGCCCCGCTGATTGAAAGCTTTTTCCCCCAGCAGCCTATCCTTGATCACGTAGTTGGATTTCATCAGCAAGGTGTAATCGCCAATCCTGTCCAGTAATTTGGGATGAATCTCGCCGGGTCCAAAATACCCCTGCTGCACCAACTCCCGACTGGGACGAGCCTCACAAAACTCCTGCAGATGGGTTTGAACATAGGCTTCAAACGCAGCTTCTCGACCAGGTTTGAGATAGCAGTACGCCGCACGCGGTTCGCCACACAACGGATGACTGAGCATCGCCTGCAACTCAGGGTGTTGTTCCAGGTGAATCACCTGAGTCAGCTCCGTATCAACCAAACCATGGTCGGCAGTAATCAGCACACAAGCATCGCTGCCAGCCAACGAATCGGCCAGCGCTTCCAGCGCAGCATCCAGTTCCGCAAAATGCTGCTGCGTCTGCGGGCTGTTCATGCCGTACACATGACCGTCGTGATCCAGTTGCGCCCAGTAGACATAACTGAACGTACGACTATCCTGAGCCAGCACCTTGTTCAATTGTTTGAAACAGCCAGCGAGATTGTCGTAGCCCAGATTATTCACATCCGGTAAAACAGTTGGAGAATGGCGAATTCAACAGGCGCTGTTCACTCACCACATACACGTGACGATCCAGCCGCGAATAATAACCCGTCGCATCCACCACCTGACTGATGTCGATTCCCTGCCGTTGAAAACTGACATTGCCACAACGAGAGGTGAACGGCAGAATCGCAGTCACTGCCCCCAGCTCCTGCAGGTACATAAACCAGCCGGTCAGCGCATGTTGCGCGGGCGCCAGCCCGGACATCACCGAGGTAATCGCCGCACTGGTCGTGGTTGGAAACACCGATGTCAGCGACTGCTGACAATGCCGCTGTAAAAAACTGCCTTGCTGGCGCTGCAAAAAATCGTAGCCCAGGCCATCAATCACCAGCAGCACCAGATGCTGCGCCTGCTGCAATGGTTCCAGCGGCAACCCGGCCAAAGGCGGATGTGCGCTGCTTGGATCACCACTGGCCAGACGAATACTGCTGATTAAATTAATCAGCCCTGCGCCCTGGTAATCCGGCTGGACAAATTCGGTCATCGCATCTTCGCCAACGCGCTGGCCACGTCATTCACCAGCGCCGGACCGCGATAAATCAAACCGCTATAGACTTGAACCAGTTTGGCTCCCGCTTCGATTTTCGCCACGGCGTCGGCACCGCACATGATGCCGCCAGCAGCGATAATGGGCAGCGCCTCGCCCAGCTCGGCTTTCAGCGCCCGCACCACTTCCGTTGACTTGTGCGTCAGCGGCGCGCCACTCAGGCCGCCTGTTTCATTGGCATTTTTCATCCCTTCGACGCCTTCGCGACCGATGGTGGTGTTGGTGGCAATCACGCCGTCGATGCCGTTTTCTTTCAGCAGACGGGCAATGGTTTTAATTTGCTCGTGATCCAGATCGGGGGCAATCTTCACCACCAGCGGCACGTAGCGACCACGCTCGGCAGCCAATTGCTGCTGGCGATTTTTCAGTGAGCTGAGCAATAGTTGCATTTCGTCACCCTGCTGCAACTGGCGCAGATTCTTGGTGTTGGGCGAAGAAATGTTGATCGTGATGTAGCTGGCCAGATCGTAGGACTTTTCCAGACCAATCAAATAATCATCGGTGGCTTTTTCAATGGGCGTATCGAAATTTTTGCCGATGTTAATGCCAAGCACTCCATCAAAGGGCGTCCGCTTCACCTGCTCGAGCAGGTAATCCACCCCAAGATTATTAAACCCCATGCGATTGATAATGCCCTCGCCTTCGACCACCCGGAACAAACGCGGCTTGGGATTGCCCGGCTGCGGGCGCGGCGTCACGGTACCGATCTCGACAAAACCGAACCCCAGCGCCGCCAACCCGAGAATGTGCTCGCCATTCTTGTCCAGGCCCGCCGCCAAACCCACCCGATTGGGAAAGCGGATGCCCATGACCTCGACGCTATCCTCAACCTTGGCTTTGGCCAGACAACCGGCCAGCCCAAGACCTTGGAGCAAGTCTAATGATTTCAGGGTCAATTGATGCGCGCGCTCAGCATCAAGACGGAATAACACTGGTTTGATCAGGGGATAGAGCATGCAATTTACAATTCACTGGAAATTAAGGGAGACGGCTATTGTAAATCCTGCGCGGGCATATGCCCACCATTAGTGACTAGTTCACTTTCTGCTCAACAAACTGTGAACTGGCCGGCAAAACCAGGCATTTACAAGACAAAAAACTTCAAATCCTCAAAAAACGTCACGTTTTGTTTGAGACTAATCTCGCAGTTTACATTTGAGTTACATTCAACCATCCCGGCGGCAGACGAAAACCTACCATGCAACAGTAGTAACCAGCACATCCAAACCAAGCATTGCTGTACTTCAACAACAACATGGTAGTGACGCTTTAATTCTGGATCAGGAGAGTACTATGAACATGCTTATCAATCTGTCTGTAAGATCAAAAATCATTATTCTCGCCAGCACCCTGATTATCGCCGCGCTGACCCTGACTGCCACCGGCATCAGCAGTTTGCAATCCATCGGTAATGAACTTCACGATATCACCAGCAACGACATGCCTCTAACCAAGAGCATGACGAGTATTACCGAACATCAGTTGGAACAATCCATCACTATGGAAAAAGCTTTGCGCTATGGCAACGTATTGGCTGAAGAAAAAACCGCGCGTGAAGGTTACCAAAAAGCGCTGGAAGAATTTAAGAAGCTGGGAGCCACTGTTGATGAAGAACTAAAAGAAGCTGAGAAAATTGCAAAACAGGGCTTGGACACCGCGCACAACAAAGAGCAAATCGAAGAGTTCACCAAGCTGTTGACACAAATCATCGCGTTGGAAAAAGCCCATGCCAGCTACGATCGAAAAGTAGAAGCGATTTTCCAACTGGTAGCAAAAAATAATTTGCACGAAGCTGCCTTAGCTGCAGAAGAAGTGGAAAAACTGGAAGAACAGCTCAACAAGGATCTCAGCAACGTGCTGGCTGAAGTTGAAAAATTCACCGCAGACGCTATCGACACCGTGGAAAAAGAAGAAGCGAAGGCCATCAGTACGATGAGCATCGTCACCATCGTCGGCATGATTATCGGTGTCACCCTGTCATTAGCCATTATCAGCAGCATCGTTCGTGGTTTAAATAAAGCTGTCAGTGCCTCTGAACGCATCGCCCAAGGTGATCTGACACAAGACCTGCAAGCACATTCCAGCGACGAAATCGGCAAATTGATTTCATCAATG
>JAOUHV010000023.1 GCA_029884425.1 Gammaproteobacteria bacterium | reverse complement strand
TATCCACACCCAACATAAATACATTTTGCAGCCTAACCAAGTCTTCTGACAGATCACTGATTGATTCTCGCTTTATTTTTTCTGTTTCTATATTCAATGAAAAAATGAATGTAACCCAACTGGCAAGCAGGGTAACAATGATCAATGCCAGCGGGATTAGAATGGAAATTCGCTGACGCATTACCCCTCCCCTCGACACATACGACCGAGCTGATTATCACCAAACATCAGGAGAATCAAAAAATTCATCACCCAAGCTCCACTCACCTAATCTCTGCCAACAAAAAAAACACACTTCTACTAATCATTTTTTGCACGGAATGGATGTATCCAGAATTTTATAGCGGCAGATACCACCACCCGGCTTCGACACAAATTTTATTTTGTACATTTATTTACAAAAATTTGACCTGATAAAATTTGGCCACAAAAAAAGGGCGCACACTGTGCGCCCTCGAAATTGCAATAAGCCTTTTTAACTAAGGATTAAGATCCATCAGTGCTGTATTATTCAGCGTGACTGCTTTACCATCTTTGCTGATGAATTCAGCCATTAACGATTGCATTTCCGCATACACCGCCGCAGAATCTGCATTGGCTTGATCATTCGCATCCGTTGGCGTTAACACCGAACCATGATGACCCTTGCCGAACTTCACCAGTTTTGTCAAATTCACGCCCGTATCTGTCACCGACGCTGTTGTCGCACTTAACCCCATCAATCCGGCCAACGGTTTGGTACCTGACAGCGGCGCATCTGCCACTTCATTGGGAATTACCGCATCGCCCAGCACTTCAAACATCAACACGCCACGTCCGGCGCTAACATCTGCGGCGACATTAATCGGATCAGAGCTATCCAGCACCGTTTGCGCTGCAATCATAAATGCGTCGTATTCTGCAGTTCCGGATTTCAAACCCGCCACACTCTCCAGACCAGCGCGAATTTCTGGACCAAATCGTGGCGATCCATCCAGCATTTTCAGAATACCGCCACCGGGCATAGCCAGCACGGCATCGCGTACCCGACTGTCATAGCGCAGGAACATTGAGCCAACAATGCCGCCCAGTGAGTGCCCCACAAAATAAATTTTGCTGGTATCAAAGTCACCGCCGACCACATTGTCATAGCTCATGTCAGTCAACGACGATGTCAGCGCAAACAAGTCCGCCACCGCCTGACGAGTATTGTCACGTGCGGTCAACAGCGAGGTAAAGTTGATATAGTGCCGGCCGGAACTGTCAACCACACCATCCGCCCCCGACGCAGCAATGCTGCCATCGGCATTTTGACTCACTAGATCCAACGCAAAATTTCGCTCAGCCGCCCCCTTGGTCAACAGCAGACCAACACCCGCATCCGTGCTCAAAATACCGTGCAACGGCAAATCAATCGCCACCACTGCAAAACCATCCAGTGCTAATTTATTGGCCACCGCCAGCATGTCAGCATGTCAGCACGTGAACGAGTAATGCCGTGCTGGAATATCACCACCGGCCAACCAGCCCCAGGTTTGGCGGTTTTGGGTACCGACAACAACAGCGGAATGGTTTGCGTAGTGGACTTGGGCACCACCGGATTCGCCCAATAAACTTCGCGTCCATCTGCGCTCTGCCAATGACCTGTGAGTGGTCCAATATGTGTTGGGGTAATTTCAGCATCCAGGTAATACGGAATGCTCAACGTCCCTTCATACACATTGGCTCCAGGAACCATGTCCGCCAACTCAGCAATCGCCGTTGAGGTAACCGAACTCACCGGTGTTGCGCTCACCGCCGCACTGTACACCGCATTCATCACGTCGGTAATGGATTGAGTGGTGAACGACCAGCTAAGCACAATGTCTGCCGCCAACAAGTCGGGAGTGCTCGTCACATCATTGGTCACGGTATATCCCTCAACCGCCGACTCTGCGAAATTGGTCAACTGCCGAACCGCTTCAAATTTTTGCGCGCTGATATCATCCAGTGCGGCCACCGTACTGTGGGTGCCATCAAACAGCGGCGAGGTACGCTTGGCCAATGCATAAGCAATCGAAGGTTTGGCCGCATCACCATTGCGTCCCATTAAGCCCTTGCTCACCGTCACCAGATACGACGTTTTGGGTTTCAACGGTTTCATCGGCACAATCGCCAGCGTTTTGTCTTTGGCTACCGTGGCAAATTCATCGTCCAGGAGCAGCTCACGATTTATTGCCACCACCGCACCACCGACGCCACTGAGCGTGACTTCAAACACGCGCACACTGCCAATCACACTCGCCGCATCAATGGTCGAATTGAACGTCGTTGTGATCGGCGCGGTGGTGGAAAATCCGTCCAGCGCGCTCAATGCTGCCTTTACGCTGGCATCATCATCCGTCGCTTTGTACGGCACGTTGACCGTGCCATCGGCCGCTTGCGCTACACTGCCATCGCTGCCACTTACTGCGGCAAACAACAAATTATTGGGAAACGGAATCACGCTATTGGCAGGATCAAACTCGGCAATAAACATCGAATCCGGATTCGAATCAGTGGCCAAGCGATCCTGCAAATGAGTACTACGAGAATCATCCCAACAGCCGCTGACCAGCAGCGTCAACAATGATACAGATAAAATAAGAAATTTGTTTTTCATCGTTAGAAGTTCCATGTGGCCTGGGCACTGACAATGTGTACATCGGTTTCAAAACTACCGCGAGCACGATGCGGCGTTGCCTGACTGACGAGCGCGTTATCCACCTTGCCGGTTGGCGCGGTGATATAGCCGTAGGCGAAATCCAGCCAGAAATCCGGCGAGAGATTGTAACGTCCACCGGCACTTAGCCAGTAAAAATCATTGGTTGGAATCCGCACCGTCCGATACTGATCCTGCTTCAGCGGAGTTTTGTCATACGCCGCCCCCACGCGCAATTGCAGATCATCCGCCAATCGGTAGCGTGCACCCAATGCATAACGCCAACTGTCGGCCCATTGGTGATATGTCACCGTATCTTCTTGCTCACTGTCATAGCTGATGCGTAGCTCCTGAAATGACGACCAGCGTGTGACGGTCACATCCGCCATCACCGCCAGACTCGGATTTACCGGTACAAACCACGATGCCGACAAACTGGCCGGCATGGTCACCTCGGAATGCGCGCCGGTATCCACCAGTTGCGTGCCACCAGCAGTCATAAATTGCGCATTGGCGGGAATGCTGAAATCGGCCTTGCCATCCACCGACTGTTTCACCGAGGAACGATATGCCAGCGAAAAACGCCGCCCTTCATGCTCCATCAACACGCCGGCATTCCAGCCATAGCCCCAGTTGTCTCCGGTGACTACGGCATAACCATCGTCTTGCATGGGCTGCAGACCGGCGCTATTACAGGTGGTTAAATCAAACGCGGCCACACACAAACTGCCCAAATCGATAGCGCTGGTTAATTTCACGTCAACGTACTGCATATTCACGCCAGCCCCCACGGACACCGAGGGACTTAGCTGAAATGAAAACGCGGGATTGACGTTTACCGCACGCATGGACGAATGCACGCCATGATAACGTCCGACCCAGTCATCATCGTATTCGGATGTCGAACCAAACGGCACGTTCACTCCCAGACCGGCGCGCATCCGTTCGCCCAGAGGCAACAGCAGATAGGCATTAGGCACCAGGGAATTGATGCCAGCGTCGCCATCGTTGCCGCCAATCGGACCAATGGCATTGGGGCCGATGTAGGCCGTCGAATTGTCATTACTGAAATCACTGCTCGGCACAATCAAATGCCCCGCCGCCACCAACTGTTTTTTCTGCAACACGGTCATGCTGGCGGGATTAAAAAACATCGTACTGGCATCCTCCGCCGCCGCACCGCCACTGGCAAACGAGCTACCCATGCCAGAGGCGGATTGCTCGCTCAAACCAAAGCCCCCCGCCAGCACCGGTAAACTGCATGTCTGCAGACAGATCCCCAACCACCAATAGCCCCGTTTATCAATGACCACTCTTTCCTCCTTAAACACAGTGATGACGCCAATTCATAGAAACAAGACTAGCGCTACTGAATGAACAACACCAGCGCCTTTCAGTTGAGAAAAACACCGGGCAAGGTATGATTAGCAACTCACGCCTTGTGGGCACGACATTTTCTCAAGCAAAGGTTGAAACAATGCAGAATCAAGACTGGGCCCTAGTTTGCCATTCCAACTACGGTTCCAAGGGAACCATCGCCGTAGTCCGCCCCGACAAAAACGGTTTTAGTGTTGCACAACTGCCCATGACGCAAGCCACTGGCAAAACGCCCGCTGCCCGTCCCTATTTTTTCGGCATCAACGGTGACGGTCAAGCCATCAGCATGGACCCGCAGAGCAAAACCGTCGTCCAAAGCAACGAATTACCTGCCGATGTATTTCCTGCCTACGCCTACCTTGACCCTGCGCACAATCGCATCTGGTTTGTCTATGACGGCGACGAAGACACCGGCAATGACCCGGTAAACTGTCCGAACGGTGGCTCCAGCGTTACTGTCGTCAATCGCAAAACCGGCAAAGTTCTGAAAACCCTGTGCGTTGGTCGCGGTCATCACATGACGGCGTTTAGCGCACCCAGCGCACAACATCCAGATGTTCCCAAGCTCGCTTTCGTTTCCGATCTGTTAGACGGCACCATGTGCATCGTTGGCAACGATGAAAGCAATCCAGATCAATTCCTGAAAATTCTGAAAGTCATCAACCTGTGCGAACCAGAAAAAGAAAACGGTGGCCAGGATTGCGTTCCCAACAATGCTTTCCCGCACGGCATTTTATACGCCACATCGCAAGGTAAAATTTTCAGTCTCAATAACGGCTACGGCACCATCGTCGTCATTGATCCACGTACGCTGGAAATTGAAAATCGTTACCAACTCAAACACTGCAGCAATTTGCTGGGCTCCGCTGAAGGCCGGTTTTTGGTCGGCAAGGGCGCTGATCGCAAATCCAACCCCGATCACGTGATTGGCAAACTGACTGTACTGGATGCCAGCAGCGGTGACACCGTCGCCCATTTGGATCTGCAGGATTTTTATCCCAGCGTCTATCGTTTCAGCCTTGATGGTAAAAAACTGTATTTAACCTCGGCCAGCACCGGCAAAGGTACGCAATTTAACAACCTGCAAAACACCAGCGTCCAGGTTTACGACACCAGCAAACTGCCGGCGATTCAATTACAAAAAACACTGCAAGTCGGCAAAGCCAGTTGTGGTCGTCGCCCTATCGCCTTTGCCCACCAGGGAACGCAAATCAGCCATGTTTTCATTCCCAACCCAACAGACGGCACGCTAAGCATTTTTGACGGCAACGATGTTCTGTTAGACACCGTCACCATTGGTGAACCCAACTGCGAAGAAGTGCTATTTTCATTCTGGGGTGACAACATCTACGGTGCCTGATATCACGCCGCATTTTGTTTTTGCGGCAACCAGTGCGCCAGTTTATCCTGCAAGTTTTTTTCGCGCAGCGGCTTGGTGAGATAATCATCCATGCCGGCTGCGCGACATTTTTCCTCGTCACCCTGCATCGCATTGGCAGTTAATGCGACGATAGGCACATGCCCACCTTTCGCCTGCTCCAGCTCACGAATTTTTCCGGTGGCCGTATAGCCGTCCATTTCGGGCATTTGGCAATCCATAAAAATCAGATCAACACCGCCATTCTCCCAGGCTTTGACCGCTTCCACACCATTGCCAACCATCTGCGCTTCAAACCCCGATTTTTTCAGCATGGCCGAAATAACCTTTTGGTTAATGCTATTGTCTTCAGCGACCAAAATTCGCTCGACTCGCACAACCTGTTTTGCCGAGCCTGCGGCCAGATCAAATATTTTGTCTGCCACATCTTGACTCGAGGTTTGCCCCCGCACCATTGAACACAATAATTCATACAACTGACGCTTGCGAACCGGTTTATTCAGACAATGGACAATATTGAGCGCATGGTACTCATCATCCTTGCGGCCAAAAAACATCGAACTGAGCAAAGCGAGCTGCGGTTGCACGATGGGCAAATCCCGAATCTTTTGCGCCAACTGCATGCCATTACATTCAGGCATTGCCATGTCCAGCAGCACAACCTGGAAATCCTGTTTGCCATCATGTGCCTGAGAAAGCTGTTGCAGCGCCTGCGCATGACCTTCAACGGGAACAACCTCCATCGACCATGCCGCCAGGGTTCGCTTAAATATCTCGCGATTGGTTTGATTGTCATCCACCACCAACACCCGCACGCCACGCAACGAAGCCACATCATATTCAGAACTGCGTGTACTCTCGACACTGCTTTCGCCCAACTCCAGCGTAAACCAGAAAACACTTCCTTTGTTCACTTCCGAGTCAACTCCAATCTCGCCATCCATTAGCTGGACCAACTGACGACTGATGGTCAATCCCAAGCCAGTGCCTCCAAAATTTCTCGTCGTGCTACCATCGGCCTGCGAAAATGATTCAAATATTTTTTGCCTAGCATTTTCAGGAATGCCAATTCCAGTATCACGAACTTCGACACGCAATCGATGACCGCCAGGTAGTTGTTCAAGATAATTAATTTGCAATGTCACCTCGCCAACCGATGTGAATTTGATGGCGTTACCAATCAGATTGGTCAGCACCTGACGAAGACGGGTAGGATCACCCACCACCATAGTCGGGACATTCTCGACAACAAAACTGCTGATTTCTATACCCTTGCTATGCGCCCGCTCCGCCAGCAACTCAACAACATCCTCAGCCACAGAACGAATGTCAAAATCAATTTTTTCCAGCGTCATTTTGCCGGCTTCAATTTTTGAAAAATCGAGAATATCATTCAGCAGCGTCAGCAATGTTTCAGCCGAGTTATACGCTGTACTGGCAAAGTCCGCCTGCTCGGCACTTAGTCCGCTGTCACGCAACAAACCGAGCATGCCCAGTACGCCGTTCATCGGCGTTCGAATTTCATGACTCATATTGGCCAAAAATTCCGACTTGGAACGCGTTGCATCCTGAGCCTGGGACAGCGCAGCATCAAGCTCGGTATTTTTCGCTTCCAGTTTTGCTGTTCGATCTTCGATGATTTGTTCGAGGTTTTCGTTGAGCTTGCGCAACTGCTCCTCGGCACTAAACTGCTCGGTAATATCATGAACAACCAGGGTAATGTAATAGGGTTTCTGGTTGACGCCGATTTCAACTTCGCCCTGCTGCAATACCACCCGAATTTCACCGTCTTTCCGCACAATGCGATGCACAATTTCACAGGTACGGCCAAACACCAACGCCGCAGTGATACCATCCACCACTTGATCTCTATCCTGGGGATGAACAAATCTGACAAACTGATCCATGTCGGGCGGAAAGGCGTCTGGCGTCAATCCAAAAATGCGATACATCTCATCTGTCCAGGAGTTTTCACCCGTCACCACATTCCAGCTCCAACTGCCAATGTGGGCAATACGTTGGGCGAAACTGAGCAATTTTTCCCGGCTGCGAAGTATACGCTCCGCTGCCTTTTGTTCGCTCACATCTCGAAATGCACCAACAAATACTTCCCTTCCACCAATATTGGCGACATTCACCCCCAGACTGATATCAATCGAACGCCCATCCTTGTGCTTGGCTACCAGTTCGCGCAACCCCTGACCAACAATGCTGCCGCCACCACCGCCTTGATATCTCTGCATATATTCATCGTGGCAAACAGCAATTTCATCACCCATCAGCATGGAAATATTTTTCCCCAACAACTCATCAGGCGTGTAGCCCAATAGATACTGGATGGATTCGTTGGCCGATTCAATGATGCCTTGTGAAGAAACAGTAATAATGCCATCTACAACATTATCAATCAGCGCATTGGTCGAACTACTCGAGACATTTTGCATCAGTGGCGCTGCCACTGTCAGTACACGATAAGCCTGACCATCGACATTGCGTTGCGCTATCCCACATTCACAAATCCAGCGATATCGACCATCGTCCGCACGCATTCGGTGGATACTGCGATACACAGGCGAGCCAGCGCTCAACAACAAATCCAATTGCGATTCCACTTCCGCCCGGTCATCAGGATGAATGCGTTGCAACCAGTTTTCGTGTAAAAATTCCAAAGAAAATATATCTGCGCCAATTAATTTCAGGTAGCCCTGATTAAAGCGCTGCGTCTTTGATCCAACCCCCCAATCCCAGCCACAAGCTTGTCCATGACTTCCGAATCGGCGAGCTAGATACTCCAGATAATTTTCAGTTCCAATAATTGGAAACGGCTGTGTCATTTCCTGCCTGCAATTGTGTTAATTAGGCCGGGCAACAGCTACCCACTCCCGCTCTCACAACGTCGTCAGCAGTGACATCAGTTTGAAGTAACTTTGTGTAAATAATTACGCTGCGGCTTTTTTCCTAAAAAAACCGCGCGATTTATGTCGCGGAGTCATAAAGAATCGATACAGCAAGGGAATGACAAACAAGGTTAAAATTGTGGAAAAAGTTAAACCCCACACAATTGCAGACGCCACCGGCCCCCATACCAAAGACTCGCCACCCAAGCCCAAGGCAAGCGACATCAAACCCGCCACCGTCGTCAGCGATGTAATCAAAATCGGCACGACCCGACGACGCGCAGCATACACAATCGCATGCAATGAACTCATACCCGCCGTCATTCGTGCATTGGCCGCATCAATCATCACAATTGCGGTATTCACTGCAATCCCTGTCAGAGCCACCACACCATACAACGTGAACAAGCTCAGCGGATTTCCTGATAACGCTAAACCATAGACCACGCCGATAAACGCCAGTGGCACCGTCGCCAAAATCATAAACGGTTGCCAATAGCTGCGGAATTGCGTGCCCAAAATCAGATAAATCAAACCAATCCCAAACAGGAACAGCATCAGCATGGCATCCAGACTTTCCTGAATATCATCAAGCTCGCCGGTGGTATCCAAATTTACACCAGGATAATTCAAACGAATGGTTTCCCAGGCAGCAAACAATTGCGCATTGGCTTCTGGCGTGTCCATTTGCTCTTTGTCCAAATCTGCCTGCAAGGTGATCGCGCGGCGGAAATCATGATGGCGAATCACTTCTTTGCTCAACGAAGTTTTTGCTTCCACCAATTGTCCAAGCGAGACATAGCCACCACCGGACAACGGCAGGGTTTGACGCAACAAGTCATCGACACTATCCAGTTGCGCTTCGCTACCCTGCACCCGCACTTCCAGTTTTTCACCACGATCCTGCATGCTGGTGACCACTTCACCATCAAACATCAATCGCACATTGCGCGCCACATCCGCTGCGTGCAATCCTGCGCGTTTGATCGCATTGGTATCCAGGCGCAACACCAGCTCCGGTGAACCTTCACTGTCATCATCGCTGATATCGCGCACTGCCGGCATGGACTCCAAAACCTTGCGCAGTGCCGCCGTGGCCGATCGCAGTTGGGTGTAATCATCGCCACGCACCTTAACGTTAATCGGCTTGGATGCCGGCGGCCCACCACTGAGAATCAGGAATGAAATTCTAGCTGCACCCACGGTATTGATCACATCCGCGCGCATGGCTTCCACCATTTGCTCAACGCTGCGCATGCCAGGCTGATCTGGCTGCAGGCTAATGGTCACTTGACCAAACTGATCGCCAAAAAATGGCGCAGTTTCGGTAAACATCTGTCCAGCCACCGCGACAGATTCACGCAACTCACCTTGGTGTAAATGCGCTCTGGCTTTTGATTCGACTTCCGCCACCACGCGCAAGGTTTCGGACAATGGCGTGCCTGAAGGCATTTCGACATTGACATAAAATACCCGCAGCGGATCAAATGCAAAGAATTTGGTTTTTACCCAGCCAGCCGCCAACATCGCAACAGCCCCCAGCACAACCAACACAAATATCACCGCAAATTTTCGCGGATTGCGAAATACCCAAATCAACCCACGACTGTAATTCAGCCGAACGCGATGAGTGAAATATTCGCGACGCTGCTGCATTCTGCTCTTGTTGTCAAAATTCACGTTCGCCGCTGCAATGTGTACCGGCAACATCCAGTAGGCTTCCAGCAAACTCACCAACAGCGCCACCGTTACCACAAACGGAATGACAAACATGAAATCGCCGACAATGCCTGGCAACAGCATCAGCGGCAAAAAAGCCGCAATCGTTGTCAGCACCGATGCAGTTACTGGTTTGAACACTTCAGCCAAGGATTCAATCGCCGCCTGCATCGCACGCGTTCCTCGCTGCAGACGATAGTAAATGGCCTCGACCACCACCACCGCGTCATCCACCAGCATCCCCAGCACAATCACCACGCCCAGCAGAACCGATTGATTCAGCGTCTGACCACTGACCGACAACAGCCAAAACGTTCCTGCCAACGTAAACGGAATGCCTATGCCAACAAAAAACGCGATGCGTGTCCCCAAAAACACCCATGTCACAAGCGCAACCAACAACAAACCCACAATCGCGTTATTTTGCATGACGCTGATCGCATTGCGTGTTGAGTAGGTCTGATCATCCAGCAGTAAAATTTCAATACCAAGTTTTCCCAGCACCTGATTTTGGCTGGCGATGTATTGGTTGACGCGCTCCATCAACTGCAGCGTGTTGTTATACGGTTTTTTGGTAACGGCCAATAGCACTGAAGGTTGGCCATGGTTATATACCAGTTGCTCTGCCTGCTTGCGCGCACGCGTCACATCCGCCACATGACGAATCGGCACTTCGCCACGCGCCGTCATAATATTCAAACTTTCCAAATAACCCGGAGCGGCATCCGTTCCCACCATGCGCACCAGCCAATCCTGACTACCCAGTTGTACTTTACCGGCGGACACATCGCGGAAATAGGCGCTGACCGTATCGGCCAACTGCGAAGGCGATACGCCGTAAGCCTGAAGTTTTTGTGGATCGTATTCGATGCGCAGCTCAGGACCGTGCAAACCCGCAGGCGTGACGCCGTCCACGCCCTTGATGCGTTCCAAATCTTCTTTTACCGCCAACGCAGTCTGACGCAGCACTTCATCATCGGCATGGCCGCGCACCACCAGCATCGCCGTTGGAAACGAATTGGCGGAGGTAATTTCCAGCACCATCGGATCATTGGCTGCCTGGGGCAACTCGGCATTGGCCTTGGATTGCACTTCGCGACGCAAATCATTCATGCGCTTGTCGAATTTTTCTGCCGAAATATCTTCAAAGCGCGCAGAAATATTGGAAATTCCCTGACGGGTAAAACTGGAGACGAACTTGACATCATCCACCTGGGCGATGGCGTCTTCGAGCGGATTAGTGACCAGTTTTTCCACGTCTTCAGCGGAGGCACCGGGCAAGGTAGTGATTACGCTAATCCAGTTAAAATTAATTTCCGGATCTTGCGCACGCGGCAACTGCATAAAACTCAACGTACCGACCAGCAACACCACCACAAAGGTGACGTTGGCCAACACATGATTTTCTAAAAATCGCTGCAGCATGATGAATTACTGCACGCTGACGGCAGAGCCATGCTGCAACAACAGCCTTCCCTGCGTAACAATCCGCGCATCGGCTGGCAAGGAGGATTTCACCGGACGCCCTTCGCGCGCACCGGGATGTTCGACAAACACGGCACGATTTTGCTGAATCACAAACACGCCCAGCTTGCCGTCACGACGCACCAGCATATCCGCCGGCAAATGCACCTGGGAAACACGCCAAATCAAATTCCCCGCCACACCGGGCAAAGCACGTTCGCCGCTAAACACAAACCGCGCTTCGCGGCTGCGCTCGACCGGATCAAATGCCTGGGTTAATGCGCGCAAACGCAGTGGGTAGCGTTTGCCTTGGGCAGAAAAATAAAATTGATCGGCGGATGATATTTGTTCAGCATCAGCGGCCTGCAACTTGGCAGAGACTTCAATCCGCGCACTATCCACCAGTTCAAACAATGGATTGCCGGGCATCGCCAACTCACCCAGTTTGGCAGCACGAGAGGTGATGACAGCTTTGAAGGGGGCTTTGATAACGCAGCGCTGCAAATCCAGCTTGGCCAGTTCGACTGCGGCCTGGGCACCGAGACGATCTGCGCGCAGCGCCTTTAACTCGCTCTGCCGCTGTCGCAAATTTTGCTGCGACACCGCATCGCTTTGCGAAAGAATGTGGGTACGTTCCAAATCTGATTCGGCCAATTCGATGCGCGCATCCAGCGAGGCCAAAACGGCTTCTGCGCGCTGCAGGGCAAACCGATAATTGGCATCATCGAACCGCAACAACACATCACCGACCTGCACCGAATCACCAACATCGGCTTCGAGCTTGTTGACCACCGCGCCCACCTGGGCGCTGATGACAGAGCGGTTTAGACTGAGACTATTGGCTGCAACCGAAATTTCGGGGTAAACCCCCAGAGTAGAAATATTGCTGACGTTAACCGGCTGAGGGGCCGCCGCAAAGGACGTCGCCGTAAAAAATAGCAGCGCACAACATGCCAACCGAACTCCTTTTGGCATAGGAAAAGCCTCTCATCGATTATCCACCCAGGCCCAATTCTGCCAGTTTTCCGTTGGATTTAACATCGACTTTTCCCTGAGAATTATACGACCCCAACATGCCAATGGTTCGTCCCAGCGACGATCCCACACCCTCACGGGCCGACAATTGAGCATCAAAACTGTACGCGCCATCGGGCTGTATCAACAACTGACCGCGCAACTCCAATGGACCACCTTTGTCACCCAGTGAAGCGCGCACACCGGCATCAACGGTTTCCACATCAATGGACAATTCACCCAAGTCCAGCTTCAGTGGGAACTGCATCCCGGCATGTGACCAAACCAATGTGCCCTCGGCACTCTGCAAACGCCCGTCACTCAGATCCAGGTGATCCATGTCCAACTTAAATTGGCCGTCGAGTTTTACCGCGGGCACTTGCGCCAGGGTCATCACTTCATTCGCACTTATCCGACCGCTGATATCATCCAGACTGATGCTACCGGTCAAACTGCGGTTGACGGTGGCGTGAATGCGCATGTTGTCGTTACCAACACTGACCGTCGCGCTGAGCTGGCCAATCAACAACGCCAGCGGATGCACATCCCATTCGACATTTTCGAACGCACGCCCCTGGTATTCCACCCGCTGCGCTGAGCCATCCCACAGCCCGCCTTCCAAACCGTAAATGCGAATGTTTTGCTGCTCAATCACATCTTTTGCCAGTGGATAAATCAGACTGATCGGTGTTTGTTGCAGCAGAAAAAAGCCATAGGCAAGTCCACCCAGCAACACATAACGACGCCAGGGACGCCAATTCAACTTCAGCGAAGACTTGAGTGCAATCATCATGAAGATGCTCCGCTAAACTCAAAGCGCGCATTCACAAAGCCGGTACCGCCTTCCATGCGATCAATCACCACCGAGGTTATTTGCACGCCATAGTTTCGCTGCAATTGATTCAGCCAGTGAATCAGTTCATCAAACGACGCCTGTTCCATCCACACCCGCACCCGATCGGAACCATCCGGTTCAACCCGCTTCATCGAATTGCCCAGACTGCTATTTTTAGCCGTGCTATCGATCAGGCCCAACAGTGAACCATTAAAACGTTGCGGGCCACTGCCGCGCAGAGCCTTCGCCTCTGCGGCACTCTGCCGCATCCAGCCAACCAGTTCCTGCTGTTGTTCGATGGAGTGTTTTAGCCGATTGGACTCGTTGAATACCGGCTCCCACAACAACAGATAAATCATCGTCAGCAACACCAACACGGCAGCGGCGATCAGACCCAAGCGCTCGCGAGGACGCAGCTGCGCCCAATACGCCACGAATTGTTGCATGTAGGTATTGATCATGACGTCGCCCCCTGTTTGATCTGAATACGTCCCTGGACCTTGTTGTCCTTGGCGGCGGCCGATTGAATCTCGACTTCCAGATGGGCGTTAGCTACCAGCGATTGCTTGAGTTGATCCAACGACTGCAGGCTAGGTGCTTCCAGTTCAATGTCCAGCACGCCACTCTTGTAGCGCAGGCTGCGCATGATGACGCCGGTATTGGCGGAAAACGAAGGACCGACAGCCAGCATCAAATCCAAAAATGATTGTCCGCCCCCTTGCCCGCCGGCACGCAGCTCTTTGAGCTTTTGCTCCATCTGCTGACGGGGATTGGGCACTTTGCGCGCATCAGGAAAGGCATCTTTGTAAATCGATACCACCTGCTCTTTAAGTTCGTCGTTCTGCGTGCTCAGTTCCGAGTTTTCAACCACGGTCACGCCCAGGTTCAGCAAAAACGCGATACCACCGACCACGGCAGCAAAACGCCAAGGCCGCCAGATTTTGCCCCATTGCTCGCGCCGGCTGTAATCACCCTGCTGCAGATTCAATAATTTTTCGGCCAAATCTCCCGATTTGAGCAGAGACAGCCAACCGTTTTCCAGCGACTGATGTTCAAACACCAAACCCGGCCATTCGATCACCTGCTCGGCCCAGACATCAATCGCTTCAATGCCGGCTTTTTCTGCTTCCGGCACCATCAGACCCAGGTAAAGATCGCGGTTGGCCGCATCAAACACATAGCCCTGCTGCTCGCCCGTGCGCAGCATAAACCGCTCGCCATCCTGCACCAGCACCCAACGATTTTCCCGCAGCGGCAGCGCCAGCACATCAGGCATCAGCACATCAGCCATCAAACCCGCGTCGCGCAGCCGCGCCTGCCACACGTCCATACAGCGACGCGAACACGCAGCCACATTGAGCATGCCGTCCGCGTCGCGCTCACCTGCGGCAAAATGCACGTCGTCCACATCGCCCACCACCTGCTCTTCCAGGGTGTAAGGCAATGCCTTGAGCATTTTTTGTCGATTGGTGGCCGGCAGACTGACCCGTGTCAGCACAACTTCCTCACCGGGCACCAACACAATCACCTGCGCACCCAAGGATTGGCGCACGGCTTCTTCCATACTGCCGCTTTGCAACAGCGGCTGCACTTTGTCCCCCAGCCTGATCCAGCGCACTGGCTGATCTGGACCTAACAGTTGAACGATAAACTGACTACGCATATTAGATTCCGTCTGTGCCCATAGACCGCGATAACGCCACCAGGCGATTGGCATTCGCCTTGGCGTCTCGATACAGCAAGCTGTTTAGTACCGTGGTGGTTTTGCCCAACTGCGCATGCGTGGTCACCAGATAATAGTGACTCTTCACATCCCACCCTGTGGCGTAATCTTTTTCAAACGCCTTTTGTCCCTTGTCATCGTTTTTCTTTTTCAGGTCTTCCAGTATATCGGTAATCGCCTGATGACCGGTAAATTCGCCCGTATCCTTGAAGGGAGCCACTGCCGGATCGCCGCGATGAGCCACCAGGGCATCAACCGCTGCATCAGTGAAGTAACTGGACATGGCCTTGATAACCTTTTTATCGGCGGTGTTTATGTTAATGGTTGTATCGGTCTGTGGCAAAGCTGCAACGTAACGCAACAACCCCGGCTCAAACTGGTCGTTGATGGTCTTGCCGTACAGCAGCTCGCGATCAAACCCCATCACCATGTTCAATTCACTGGCACTGGTCATCAACCGGTTAGCCGCGCGGTACTGGACGTCCGCCAACGACATGTAATCTCCGTCTTCCGCTCCGCCCATGGTGGCCTGCGAATCGGTATCCAGCCAATCCACCACCGCATTGGCCAAATCATCGGCAGAAACCCCGGAAAACTGCAGTTGTTGCATCACGTTGTCCAACAAACGCACAAAGCGCTCTCGCTGATCTGGATTAAGCACCCACTCACCGCTGCCGCCTGGCTTCACCAAACTATTGAGATTAAACCTGCCTTCCAGATCCGACAATTGTCCATTGACCATCGCGCCCTCCTGCTCAAACACGTAGGGCTTGTACATTTCGCCATCGGGATCGTCATAGGCATTGTTCTGGATGTACAACCCCAGCAGCTCCAGTGCGGTAGTTTCCACCGCCAAGCCGTACAGGTAGGTTTGATCGGCCGCCATCATGTTGCCGGTGCGCGCCACATCCACGTATTGGCGCGACATCAAACTGACCGCAATCACCGTCGCCATGGCAGTAATCAACAGCGCGGTGACCAACGCGACGCCTTGTTGCCGTTTTAACGAATGATGAGTCATCATGGCTTGCTCGCAGGGACACGGAACAGACGACGGATTTTGCCCAAATCCTTGAATTCCAGCTCGACCTCCACCGCCAGTGGCAAACGCGGCGCCGGCTGCAAAGTACCGGCAGAAGACACCGGCCAGCTATCCGTCCAACTGCCCACACCGGAAAGATAGCGAATGTTCACATTCTCCACGTTATCGACCAGTGGCCGGGCAATCGGGTCTGTTTCGTTCGCTCGGTCTAAGGTTACCCAACTGACCCGTGACAATACGCCCTCGTCAAACTGGTAGCCCACCCGCTGCATTTGGCTGCGCGGCCCGCCCAGGGGATTGCGCCAACCGGCACGGGTAAACTCCATCCGTCGCTGACCATAGGGCACGCCGACCAGTGCCTCTTGCGGCATGCCAAAGCCGTCGCGAATGCTGCGATCGATGATTTGTTCGATATCGCGTTCCATAAACATCATCGCAGTCTGCACACTGCTCAACCGCTTGGCCCGCTCTTCGGTGCCACCCTTGCTGTCGAGCACAATTTTCAAACCGCTGTAAGCCATCACTGACATGATGGAAAACACCGCCAAGGAGATGATCAATTCCAACAAGGTAAAGCCGCGCTGGCCAGCGGTCGAACGTCGCATCACGATTTACCCGCAATCGCCGTCAAACGCACCAGCGGCTGTTTGTCCTTGCGGTCACGGCGGACTTCAACCACGATCTGGTGCATGTTGGCCGACAGCGGCGATTCCGTGGTGATCATTTTCCACTGCCACTCGTGATTGCCCAGCTCTTGCTTGCCCTCGTCGGTGCCAGTGGACGGAAACTTGCGCAACACCTGCACTTCGGTAATCACGTTCATCGCCACCCAATGAGCAAAGGTTTTATCGCGCATGTAGCTGACGTTATCCGTGGCACGCGCCACGCTGGTGATAATCGCCCCCAGCGCAATGGCCAGAATTGCCACGGCGATCAGCACCTCAACCAGGGTAAAGCCCTGCTGACGACCGCTCACAACTCCACCTTCCCGACGTAATTCACCATCCCGCTGTATTCACCCTGCAGGCGATAACCAACTTTTTGTTCGTCCACCACGTCCAGCACAAACGGCGTCATCTCGCCACTGGACAACATGAACACCGCCGGCGGCTGTTGACCTTCCTGTGGCGCACCGGTCAACGCCACTTCGGTGCCATCAATTTCCAGGCGTAAATGAAACTGTTCAGGTAATTCGCGCGCCCGATAGGTGGTCTCTTCCTTGCCCACTGGCTGGCGCTGCCCCTTGGGATCGATTTCCATAAACCGGTAACCGCCCTTAAACACTTCCAGCACTAGTTCGCGGGAATTGAAAATGGCTTCCTCACCCCCCAGTCTCAACAGTGCCGTCAGCCGGCGCGCTTCTTCTTCCTGTTCCTGGCTGGCGCTTTGGCCCACCGACAATGACGCAAAGCTGATGATGATGCCGATAATCAGCACCACCACCATGACTTCAATCAGGGTAAAACCGCTCTGCTTGCGCCGAACACCGGCGGCAGAAAGACAGTTATTGGTCATGAACGGCCAAATAAGGGTTAGTGCTCATCCATGTTCCAGTTGCCAATATCCGCATCGGTGCCTTCGCCGCCATCTGCGCCATCCGCGCCCAGAGTATAAATATCAATCGCGCCATGCGACCCCGGATTCATGTACTGGTAGTCGTTACCCCAAGGATCCTTGGGCAAACGGTCAATGTAGCCGCCGTCTTTCCAATTGCGTGGCTCAGGGCTGCCGGAAGGCTTGCTCGCCAAAGCCTCCAGACCCTGATCGGTGCTGGGATATTGAAAGTTGTCCAATTTGTACAAATTCAGCGCGCCTTCCAGCGTGCGAATGTCTTGCTTGGCCTTGGTCGCACGCGCGGCATCGGGACGATCCATGATACGAGGCACCACCACGGCCGCCAAAATACCGAGAATCACGATGACCACCATTACTTCGATCAGGGTAAAACCTGCAGCACGAGAATATTTTTTTGAACTCATGGTATGGAAAACCTTCAAATGTAGATGCGTGGGAATAGTCAGGCAAAATGTGTTCCGCGAAACACCCGCCGACCCATGTGCCAATAATAACAAAGATCGCTTACCAAGAAATGTCGGCATCTGCCGAGCTTGTGTTAACATTCAACCAAAGTCGCAAAGGTTGTTGAATTATGCCCTCTATTTGTAAACCATTTCTGCTTGGCGCGTTGTTTTTTTTACCCTCTTTCGCCGCGTTCGCCGGTTGCGACTCGCCCGCCGAGGCCCGCGTTAACTGGTCTGGCTGCGATAAATCCAACGCCAACCTTAGCGGTGCAAAATTGACCGAAGCCGTATTGACCCGCACCAAGCTGCAAGGTGCCAATCTGGAAAAAGCCGACATCAACCACGCCGACCTTGCCTTCAGCAATCTGCAAAACGCCAATTTGAGTAAAATTCAGGGCCGTTCCTGCCGATTGATCGGCGCCAATCTGCAACAGGCTAATGGCCAGGGCGCGCACTTCAATGGCGCCCGACTGGAACGCGCCACCCTGGACAAAGCCAACTTCAGCCAGGCCCAGTTTGATAACGCAGTATTTTACAATGCGAGTCTGGTCGCCACGAATTTGTCCCAGGCCAGCATGATCCAGGCCCAACTGGAAGAAGTGAATTTGCGCGGTGCCAATTTACAGGGCGCGGATCTGAGTCAGGCCACGTTCAGCAAATCCAATTTGTCGGATTCCAATCTGCAGGGCACTAAATTGGTCAAAGCCAAACTGGCAGGCGCGGATCTGCGTAATGCAGATTTTCGTAATGCCAATCTGCAGGGCGCAGATTTGTCCAGCGCGTTGATTGAAGGTGCACAATGGGATGGCGCTGATCTGAGCAACGCCACCTGGAGTAATCGCAAACGCTGTCGCACCGGCTCGGTGGGCGCGTGTCTCTAGCGCTTTGCCGCTAGTAACACCGCCTCGGCCCGTGCACCCAGGTAAACGTAAATTCCCAAGCCCACCAGCAAGCCCACTGAGCATGCCAGCAGCCACGCGGCATGTATCAAATGCTCGCCGTCTCCCAGCACTGATTTGAACAACACCATCAATGCCTCGATAGAGACCGCAATCAAGATCGCGGCGATAAACCGGGTTATCGTCCGCCGGGTTGAACTGTGGCGGTAGATGTCTTTGTGCATGAGCACTTCTTCTTCAAAGATGGTTTTGCCCAAATCGAAAATCGCCAGCGCCAAGGTCGCAAAAATCACCACACTAAATGGCATCAAACTCGACGCATGTCCTGAGTCATCGTCACTGAGCAGCAACATCCAGAATTTTTCCACGCCGAAATACAGCAGCAATGCGGCAACAAAAAACAACACCACGGCAATCGTTGCGTACACCCATTTAAACAGCGGCTGAAATCGCCGCCGCGCGGTGTCGCCCATTAAAAATTCAACAATCTCGGCCAGATCGATATCAATCACCAGCACACGCTGCTCACTGCCCTCGCCGCGCCTTAACGCCGCCGAAATACACAAGGCACCGCTGGCTGATGACAAATAAGGTTCGGTCACCACCACGTCCGAGCTGTGAATGGCCAACTGATAATAACTACGCTGACTACGATCGCATCCCTTACCCGAGGGTGAATGCAAACGTTCACTGGCAATGTTCTCACTGATCTGTATGCCGTTGCCGTCCAGCACATAGAGCAAATCCACAAACGGATACTGCTGGCGAAGATTTTTTATCACTTGCCGCTGCCGCTCTACCTGCTGAAAAATTTGCGCCTCCAGCGCACCGGTAACAATAGACCCCATCAATTCATGGATTGCCGAACGGTATTCGTGATACCGCTCAATGACACTCAAATAGCTCATGCTGGACATAATCGTACTACCTAAAAAAAGGGCGCTTTACGCGCCCAAGAGGGGGAGGAACCACCTCTTTGTCCAGACATCTTTCATGCCAAAAAAATTATTGAAGAATATCAATGGATTAGAAAAATGAGTGAATGAAAAGCCTAGATCGATGCACCAATCATGGGCATAGCGCACAAAAATGCACTTAAAAGAAGATTCTGACCTGAGTCACGTGATGATGTTTTTTCAGACGAGCCACCAGCTTACTCATTTGCCCGTTTGGCAATGGTTTGGCCAGCTGTAACAGATGTTCGCCGCCAGAAGCAGGACGCATGTAGTGCAGCGGCGCTCCCACATAACTCGACAGTTCATCCATGAAATTACTGTCTTCTGGATTGACTACCTCACCGGAAAATTGCAGCTCCAACACCGGTCCCGGTGTTGATGCGATCAGCGGTGAAGATATCGCTAGAATCAGCAGCACTAACAACGCTGCGATCAAACGGATGGGGGATTTTTTGGAAGAGTTCTTCATCAACAACCATGTGCCTTTCGCGGAAAAAAGGCAGTCCCTTGCACTCGAACCCATGTTGTGAGCGATGAGTTACGCCCGTAATCTCGCCGCTCAGACAGGTTATCGTCCAGAAGTGTGACCGAGCCAGGATTCAAGTTGTGAACAGCTTCACACTACAAAAACCTGAAAAACAACGGAATATAGCGCGATTAATGCACCAAGGTATTCATATCCAGAATGGGGGTAATGATCGCCAGCACGATAATCAGCACAATCACGCCCATGGTCAGAATCATCAGCGGTTCAAAAATGCCCATCAATGCCGCGACAAATGTTTCGACTTCTTTTTCCTGGGTGTGCGCTGCACGCTCCAGCATTTGTTCCAGCTTGCCGCTGGATTCACCGCTACCAATCAGATGAATTGTCATCGGTGGAAAATAACCACCTGCCGCCAATGCAGTGGATATCGAAGTCCCTTCACGTACACGCCGAGCCGCATCCTGTACCGATTCACGCATGGGAATATTGATCATCACCTGAGCAGCAATGCGCATGGCTTCCAGCACGGGAACACCACTGGCAGTAAGAATGCTGAACGTACGCGCAAAACGTGCGGTGTTCATGCCACGTACCAACTTGCCTATCAGCGGCATTGTCAGCAAAAACGCATGCACTCGCCGACGAAAATGCTCAACCCGCATCATGTAACTGAACGCCAGCACACCCAGCAGAATCGCCAGCGCCACCAACAATCCATAGGAAGAGGTAAAAGCACTGACAGCGATCAGGCCGCGCGTCAGCAGTGGCAGCTCCTGGCCGATGTGATCAAACATCTGCACCACTTGCGGCACCACATACGTCACCAGCAACACCACAACCACCACCGCAACGATGGTAATCAGCACCGGATACAACAGCGCCAACATCAATTTATTGTTCATCGCCTGACGACTTTCGGTGTAATCCGCCAGACGTTCCAGCACCACGCTCAAATGACCGGAATGCTCACCGGCCTGAACCGTGCTGCGAAACAACTCGGAAAACACGTGCGGATAATCGCCCAGCGCAGTCGCCAGCGAATGACCTTCCAGCACGCGCGAGCGCACCCCCATCACCATGTTACGCAAACGGGGTTTGTGGGTCTGTTGTGAAACGGCCTGCAGCGATTCGGCCAGTGGCAAACCTGACTGTACCAAGGTCGCCAATTGGCGGGTGATCAATGCCAGATCCGCAGCGCTGATTCCTTGAAACAACGCGAATTGTTTTTGCTTGCGCACTTCGCGTTCGCGAACTTCTTCAACCGTCAGTGGCGTCAGCCCCTGCTCGCGCAGTGCAGCGCGCACCTGGCGTGCGGTATCAGCCTCTCTGACACCCTTGCGTTCCTTGCCCTGGGCATCCAACGCGGTATATTCAAACGCGCCCATGAGTTTTCGTTATCCTTCTCTGGTCACACGCAATACTTCTTCAAGCGACGTATCGCCACCCAGAACCCGGCGCATGCCATCGGCACGAATTCCCTGTGAACGGGTTCGCGCATAACTTTCCATCGAATGCTCGCTGTCACCATCGTGAATCATGCCGCGCAGGCGTTCGTCGATGGTCACAAATTCGTAAATACCGGTACGCCCCTGGTAACCCAAATGATTGCACTGTGCGCAACCTTCCGGATGATAAATGGTTGGAGCTTGTTCGGCAGACACGCCCAACAATTCACAATCGGCAGTGTTGGCAGTCACTGCCTTTTTGCAGTGTGGGCACAACAATCTCACCAGACGCTGCGCCATCACCGCGATCAAACTTGATGACAGCAAAAATGGTTCAACGCCCATGTCACGCAAACGAGTCACCGCGCCCACCGCAGTATTGGTGTGCAAAGTGGACAACACCAAGTGACCGGTCAAGCTCGCCTGAACCGCAATTTCTGCGGTTTCCAAATCACGAATCTCGCCCACCATCACCACGTCCGGGTCCTGACGCAAAATTGCGCGCAATCCACGGGCAAAAGTCATTTCAACTTTGGGATTGACGTTGGTCTGACCGATACCATCAAGGTAATATTCGATAGGATCTTCCACCGTCATGATGTTGCGGCGGCGGTCATTCAACTGGCTGAGCATGGCATACAGGCTGGTGGTTTTACCCGAACCAGTCGGACCGGTCACCAGAATAATGCCGTGCGGCTTGGCAATGGCTTTTTCCAAATCCTTGAGGCTGGCAGACTCCATCCCTAAATGCGTCATATCCAGACGCCCGGCCTGCTTGTCGAGCAGACGCATCACCACCCGCTCACCATGTCCAGACGGCAAGGTCGACACACGCACGTCAACCGCACGCCCTGCCAGACGCAGAGAAATACGACCATCCTGGGGAACGCGTTTTTCGGCAATGTCCAACTTGGCCATAACCTTGATCCGCGACACCACCAGCGGCGTGAGCACTTTTTTCTGTTCCAGCACCTGGCGCAACACGCCATCGACGCGCATGCGCACCACTAAACGGTTTTCAAACGGTTCGATGTGAATATCCGAGGCGTTGCTCTTGATGGCCTCGGTCAGCAGCGCATTGATCAGACGAATAATCGGCGCGTCATCCTGGGTTTCGAGCAAATCTTCCGGCTCACCCAGTTCTTGTGCAACCCGATTAAGATCCAGTTCCTCGCCGAGCTCATCGGCCATGGCCATGGCTTGGTTGGAGCCGCGCTCGTAAGTATCCCGCAGCAGCTTTTCAAACTGTTCCTGAGTCAGACTGCGCAAAACAATCGGCGCACCCAATGAGCGGCGCAGCTCGGTCAGCGTACGTCGCTGAACCCCGGGACCGTGATGAATCGTCACCCCGCTTTCCGCCGTTTCGCCCATCACCACGTGATTACGACGGGCAAACGCATAACTCAGCCTGGGTTCGTCACTCTTGGTCGCCTCTGTGGCGGGCAACTGTTCCGCTGACGTATTCATTTCTCACCGTCCTAGTTATTCAGAACATCCGACACATGCGGCGGTAGTTCTTTTTTCTCTGGCTCAGGCTCGGGCTGTCTGGCAGGTGCGGGCTTTTTCAAAATATCTTCCAGCGGCGGAGCCACGGGACGTTCATGACTGCGGAAGAAATTCCACTCGCGATCCTGCATCTGCTTTTCACGAATAAAGTTGTATTTGCCGTTGGAAACCAGCGAAGTGGTTGCCGTATCGCGCAAAATTTCTGGGCGCAAGAACACCAACAAATTGGTTTTGTCGTTGGATTCGTTTTTGTTGCGGAACAACCAGCCAATCAACGGCAAGTCACCGAAAAATGGCACCTTGGTCTCGCGGCGATTTTGATCGTCAGTAATCAAACCACCCAGCACAATGATCTGCCCATCATCCACCATGACGCTGGTTTTGATGGTCCGCTGCGAAGTCACCAGATTGGCGGTACCCGCATCACCCGAAGTAATCGCATCCACCGACTGATCGATATCGAGTTTGATCGCATCGCCTTCGTTAACCTGCGGCTTTACCTTCAGGCGAATACCCACCTGCTTGGATTTGAACGTAGTAAACGGACTGCTGATACCACTGGCCGAACCAGTACTGGACGACGTTGAACTGAACGAACCACTGGGGATGGAAACTTCCTTACCGACAAAGATCTCCGCTTCCTCATTGTCCAGCGTCAGAATATTCGGCGTGGACAACAAATTCGTTTCAACATCCGCCGCCAGAGCATTGATCAACGCACCAAAACTGTAATCACCCTTAATTATGCTGCCCACGCCCACGGTCAAGCCCTGACCAATCGGCACGCCGGTCACAGTCGCTGGCGCTTTGGTCGCGGCACGCGCCGCAGCAGCCACACCAACGATGGAGTTGCTGCCAAAACTGGTTACACCAATAGGCTTGTTGCCAGGATTTTCACTGCCAGCAAACCATTGCACACCCAATTCGGTAGTCTTGGTATTGGACACTTCGGCGATGATGGCTTCCACCAATACCTGCGCACGGCGCACGTCCAGCCGGCGAATCACGTTCTCCAGCGAGCGAAATACATCGGGTTCTGCGGTAATCACCAGTGCGTTGGAGCTGTCGTCGGCCTGGATATCAAAATTCTGGCCGCGATTACCACCACCAGCCGGGCCACCTTTTTTCGCATCCTCGGCGGCCATTTTACCCACGCCGGTCAGCACTTTGACCAAGTTCTCTGCCTTGGCATAACGCAGGTACACGACATTGGTATTTCCCGATGTCTGCGTCGGTGTATCCAGATGAACGATGATGGACTTGATCCGCAGCCGGTCATTCTTTTCACCACCAATCAACACACTGTTGGTGCGATCATCGGCCACCAAGGTAGGTGCATTCGCCTGCGCATCCCCCCCCTTACCGGCACCGGCTTTTTCCAAGGCACTGAGAATACGCACTACTTCGTTAGCAGAGGCGTTGCGCAACTGCACGATTTCAATGTCAGCCCCGCTGGGCTCATCCACTCGCTGCACAATTTGCATTAAACGATCGATATTGCCCGCCCGATCAGAAATGATCAGCGTATTGGTTTGTGCGTGCGCCGCCAGATGCCCCTGTGGTGGCACCAAGGGACGCAATATCGGCACTAGCTGCGCGGCGGAAACGTGTTTGACTTCAACCACCATGGTGATCATTTCCTCGCCCCTGCCAGACACGGGCGTGCCCGCACTTTTCGCATCGGCTTCAGGAATAATCTTGGTGACATTCGCTCCACCCGAGGGGATGGCGGCAAAGCCGTGCACATTCAGCACGGCGAGAAACACCTGATAGAGCTCGTCCTTGTTCAATTCCTTGGAAGAAATAATCGTAATCTTGCCTTTGACGCGCGGGTCAACAATGAAATTTCTTCCCGTCGCCTCGGACACTGTCTGAATTACCGCACCGATGTCCGCTTCTTTCAGGTTCAGCGTAATTCCGGCCGCCGACACCGACACGCTCGTGCACAGCAACACGCCTGCGATCGCCCCTTGAACTGCGCGTCCCCAATCCCGTTGCTTGAACATACTCAAAGGCTCGTTCCTGTTGTTTTTCATTCTCTGTCCAACCCTCGGTCTAATTCAGTGGCACCATGTAGGTCTGCGTTGCGCCATTGCGCAGAACATTCACGGACACCTGACCGCCACCGCCCTCAGTTACTGCTTTCATTATTTCCAGCCCCTTGGATGGACTGTCAAATTCAATTCCATTCACCGACGTTATAACATCCCCAGGCTGCAATCCGACGCGGTTAAGCAAGGTCCGGTCAGTACCAGGAAAAATTCGATACCCCGTCAGCTTTCCGCCTTGATGATAAGGTTCAGCTCTGACCACGTTTGCCAACGCCTGCGGATCAGACGCCAGTTTTTGCCGATAATCCTTCAATACTGCGGCAGCTTGTGGCGACACGGTCATAGCGCCTCCCGCATTCATCGGAGTGCCGAACGACCCTACCCGGCTCACTTGTCCCATGTCACTGGTCGGCAACGCATCCTCTGGCAGGCGCAACGTTTCGTGGCGATTATTTCGCCACAAAATAACCTTGTCCGCATGAATTTCTTTAATCTGCGCACCGCCGGGCACCTGGTCGCCAACGCGGTAGGTTTCCTCTGTCCCGGATGGATCACCAATAATCGCAAACGCTATGCGCAAATCCTTGGAGGCAATCACCCCACGCAAGGTCAACTGTAGGGTAGTATCAGGAACAACATCAGGCGTCTGGGCATCGCCCATGGCCGCCGCGTCCAACCGCACTTCACCAAACAGGTGCCAGTTGGAAATTTGATCATAATTCACATTTCGTTGCGGAACGGATATCGCCGCTTGCGGCATGCTCAACGGTGCCGGCGGCATTTCAGGCAGGGGGATCAACTTCCAGGTCAAAATAGCCACGACATTGGCCAATAGCAGCACCATCAGCACATTGGCTGCCGGTGGCAGGCGCATCAGCCAGCTTGCCCAGGGGAAGCGCTGCCCGCCTCGAACCAGCGGATCAAATCTGCTTAAAATTGAGTTCACTCAGTCCAACTTATTCGTGTTTTCCGACGGTTCTGAAGACTGCACAGGTAACGGTCAACGCACTGGCCAGCTTTAACCAGAGGGACCACTCGCCTGCGCGGGCTCATTATAACAGCCTTTACTGAGTGCAAAACCTATTCCGGTATAAACAAAAGGAAATTTGCGGGGAACTACTGCAGATCAATTTGATAGCTGCCATATTGGCCAGTGTAAAACTCGGCGAGTTGACTACTCGCCACTTTGACGTAATACGTACCCGTGGTGGGCGGAGTGTACTGCACTCGTGCAGCAAACCCGGTTAGCGTGTTGCCATACATCAGACCACACACATCCTGATTGTATGAGTGAGCATACACCGGTGGAATTCCAGCCGGTTCAGGATCATTGTTGTAGCCAACCTGATCCAGATTGCCCTGCGCATCCACTGCGTACAGCCACATTTCAGTGTCCGCGCCATTGCGCAGGTTGCTGGTGGTTACGGTAAATGGCACACCGGCCGTGGCGTTGATCGCATACCAGTCCTGATCGGCAACACCCGCCGCACCGTACAGCGTGTGGCTCTGGCTAACACCCGCCGTCAGCAGCATTGCTGCTTGCCGGCTGTCGTTGGGTTCGTAGGCGTCCTGCTGATAATCCACTCCTCGGGCGGAAAAAATGGGCAACAAACTGGCTTCGTTAATCGGCGCCACCCCGGCATCAGACATTCGACCAGTAGCAATATCCCAAAACAATTCAAGATTGGCGCGGCGTCCGGAATTACTCACCCAGGCCGACGAGCTCACCACCTGCCAGACAGTTGCAAAACCAAACTGCTGGGTCACATCCAACAGAATTTTTGCAATGGAGGTTTCATTGGTGGCAAAACGAAAATCGCCCAGCATCAAATCTGGGTCGGAAAAATCAACCCACATAGGTGCGCCGTTTTTCACGGTATCCACGTACATTCCCGGCAACGATTCCTGACTGGAGCGCAGCGCCAGCGGCAACGTGATTTTTACCGCCCCCTGAAAATAATTGCCCCAACCTTCGCTCCACGCCAATGGCATTTGCTGAAAGTTATCGCTAAAGGCATGACAGCCACCACTGCTGTCATCACGCGAAAACTGAAACGCGATGAAGTGACCATATTCATGCCACAGCACGTCATCGTCAAACTCATCGTTATCCTGCCAAGTGCTGGTTTGTTCGCTCAGCACATAGATACCGGGACCGTATTCACACTGCAATCCTGGCGTTGCCGGTTGATTATCGTTGCAGTAATAACTGGTTTCAAAATTACTGCCCGGCCGCCAGAACACATTCAGCGCTGGTAACGGTGTCGCCCCCAGGGAAGAGGACATAAACTGATGCGCGGTTAACATCACATCCAGAATATTAAACGCGCCGTAGTTGGCATTATTGGCTGACGCAACCACCACATCCTGCACATCAAAGCCCGCAACGATGGCCTGCACATGTTGATGCGGTTGCCCGCTCAAGTCTTTCACCTGAACTCTTTTACCGCTGTCATCCGCACTGGCAATCACTTGTAGCGAACCCTGCGACGGCAACCACTGCGCAAACGAATAACTACCGGTTTGCGTGTTTTGCGTCGCCATCAGTTTCCCTTGCTCATCCAGCAAGTTGATGGTGGCAAAACGAACGGGACGATTTACTGATTGCGGCAACAGTCCTTGCGTCGCATCGTATGGCCAGTCTTCATATTTCACCGATCCTGACAGCGGAACAATTCCGGTATCCACACGCAGTTGCGCCTGCGCCAGCAAGTGATCAACGCGCACAGTGATCATTGCAGTACCGGGCTGATGCGCCGTCACTACCCCGGTCGCGCTCACGTTCACAATCTGAGGTGCATCACTCTCCCAGCGAGGGACGCTCAATGGCGCAATAGGCGCGCCATACTGATCCAGCATCGACAGATTTAAACTGAGAGGCACCTCCAGCGCACGGATCACACTGTCAGCCGGTGATAGTTGTATTTTGGATAATGCCGGCGACTGGTCAGCCGGCGGCGAATCACAGCCAGAGAGCATCGCCAACAAGGCGATCACCAGGAGTATGATTGTTAGCCGACGCACCACGGTTAGGGCTGCGTAACAGTAATGCTATAGCTACCGTAACGCCCTGCGGATGGATGGGGCACCGGATCTTCAGTAGTACGCACTTTCGCGTAATACACGCCAGATTGACTGGGAGTGAAACTTATCTTCGACGCCAATGCATCGCCATTATTGGTAATGCGCGAGATGCGACAGCGTGAGTCATAAGCAACATAGGCAGGCGCATCCGCCGCATCATCGTTTTCTGCTAACACGGCACCGTCAGCATTCAGCAGACGCAAATGCGTATCTCCACCATTGCGGATTCCAAACGTTTTGATCTCGTAGGTTTTACCAGCCTGCAAATTCATCTTGACCACATCATTGTCCGTCTGCCCATCGCGACGATACAGATGATGCGTCTGAATCTTATTTAAATCAAGCAAGGATGAACTACCGATGCTGTCATCACTTTCATGTTCATCATGTTGATAATAAATTTTACGTGAACCTAGTATTGCCTCCAGGTTGTATAACTGATCCGAAGAAGGAGACTGATAAGCACGCCAACCATCCCAGAAGGCTTCAAGATTTGCCGGCGCCACGCTCGGCATGTAACCTTGCATCACCTCCCACACGGCCCTCATTCCATAGTTGGTCATAAACCGATACAACACATTGGCGGTAGCCACCTCACTGCCGGCATCCACATAGTGGGATGGAGCGGAAGCAATATCCAGAGAAATTAACGCAAAATTTCCAGACAAATCGATGTACGAGGTCGAGGCAGCATCCGTTGCCGACATGCGCTGTTTTAATTCAGGGCTGTTCTTCAGCCAATGCTTGACTGCAGCAGGAAAAAAGTCGCCCCAACCTTCACTCCAGGCTAAACGCAAATCCAGATTGGTGCTGCTCAACACATGGCAACCACCGGGAGAATCGTCGCGCGAATAATAGCGCGCCACGTAGTGACCAAATTCATGCCACAGCACATCATCATCAAACTCGTCGCTGTCGCCTGAAGCGCCACCCAAAACATAAACGCCTTCACCCAGCGTGCAATACACCGAATGGAAGCCACTGCAGAAATAAGTTGCCTGTCCCTTGCCGCTCTCCCAGTACACATCCAGCGACGGCAACGAACCTACATTCTGCTGCTGCATAAATTCGGATCCAACCATCATCACATCAAAAATATTGTAAACCGCAGAAAAACCTGACACATGTGAAATCACCAGCGTCGACGATGACGGATTGGTCAAATCCAGATTTTGGGTCACACCATACAGCAAACCCGAAAAGTCCCGCACCTCCAGCGCATAGGGCATTCCAATCGCGCTCTTGGCCAGCACTCGCACCACATATTTTTCCGAGGGCAACACCAGAATGGTGTACTGTCCTTCATCATCGGTTTGGGTGGACATCATCACGTTGCCGGTCAAATCCATCACATCCACAATCGCGTTACGAACCGGCTTGTAACTTTCATCGATCAATACACCTGATGTGGAATAACGCTTATCCTGGTACAAAACAGAACCCTGCACCTCAATCGCCCCAAAACTGACCACCACATCTGCCTTGCGCGAAATGCCATTGGCTGTCACCACAATTTGCGCCGCGCCTTCTCCTTGCGCCACGACCTTCCCGCTGTCATCTACCGTCACAATCGCTGGATTGCTGCTGCGCCAACTAAATACACCGTCAGACACCGACTCGCCATTATTGCGCAGGGTCGCATTTAACGAACTGCTGCTGCCGATCGCAGACAAAATCAACCGCCCGGGACTGACTTCCAGTTCGTATCCTTCGGTCGGTTCTTTGGGTTGCTCCGGATTGGTCGAAGGTAAACAGCCTGCCAGCAACACTGACAGCAGTAGCAGCAGAATCGGCATTACAGCGCCCTCTCCCGTACCATTTGCCCATGGCGTTCACGCACTGTATCCGGCTTACTGCGCTCCGCTTTTTTACTTGCACCTGGCATCACAAAGTATTCAGTTTGGACATATCGCTCGTTACCATCGATCAGACGCAACTGCGCCCCTACCGCCTGCGCCGGCCATGATGACAAATTCAGGATGAGTTCAAACCGCTGCGGCGCACCTGCGACCAGATCGACTGGCCACTCTGTCTGCGCGGAGGTGGTTACTCCAGGTGGAAGAATGAAGGCGAACGTCAGTCCTTTGAGATCCTGAAAAGACTGAATATTGGCAACAAAACGCACCGCAGCCGGCAGCACTGACTGCTCAACCGGCTCCAAATTAACGTCAAACGGAGGCAACGGCTTGGCCACCGCCATGGTTCCTGATAACAACAGCACTCCTGCCATGGCTAGTGCCAACGCCCACTTGGTCATGATTGATCTCCCATTCTTCGGGAGTTATCGACCGGACCGGGGACTTTTTTTAACTTGGACAGAGGCGAAGTACTTCACACGAAAACTTGGACATATTGCTGAAAATTCACCACAATGGATCAAATACTCAAAAAATTTCAACAGGATAGGCAATATTGACTATGCAGATAGGAATTGACCTGGGCGGCACAAAAATAGAGATAATTGCTCTGGACCATCATGGGCAAACTTTGCACCGTCAGCGCGTCCCCACGCCACAGGGCGACTATCAGGCGATTTTGCGCAGCATCACCCAGCTAGTCGAAGACGCCGAGGCTCAACTGGGCCTGCACGCCACCGTCGGCATTGGCACCCCGGGCAGTATTTCCCCCGCCACCGGACGACTGCAAAACTCCAATTCCACCTGCCTCAACGACCAGCCGCTGCTGCAGGACTTGCAGCACTGCCTGCAACGCCCGGTACAAATCGCCAACGATGCCAACTGCTTTGCCTTGTCCGAGGCCGCCGACGGCGCAGCCGCCGGAGCCAGCAACGTGTTTGGGGTCATTATCGGCACCGGCACTGGGGCAGGCATCGTCATCAACGGCAAGGTACTGCAAGGTGCCAACGGCATTGCCGGCGAATGGGGTCACAACCCCCTGCCCTGGCCACGCGAAGAAGAACTGCCCGGCCCCGCCTGCTACTGCGGCAAATCCGGCTGTCTGGAAACCTATTTGTCCGGGCCGGGCCTGGCCAAAAACCATCAACGCGCCTACGGGGAAAGCCTGACACCGGCAGAAATGGTGTTACGTGCCAGTGAGGGTGATCAACACTGCGAAGCTAGCCTGCGATATTTTGAGGATTGCCTGGCGCGCGGCCTGGCCCACGTGATCAATGTGCTGGATCCAGAGGTGATTGTGCTGGGAGGAGGACTGGGCAACATTGAGCGGATTTATCACAACGTTCCCAAAATCTGGTCAAAGTATATTTTTTCCAACAGCATTCAGACGCAACTGCGACGCCCGATGTTTGGCGATTCCAGTGGTGTTCGCGGTGCCGCCTGGTTGGGAAGCCGCGCCTAACCGACGCGTTTTTTCCGCGCGCTGTAGTCGCTATCCAGCCATTTACGCACCACCGGCTCCAGCGTCTCCAGCGTCACCGGCTTGGGTAGAAAGTCGTCCATGCCAGCATCCAGGCATTTTTCCCGGTCGCCTATCATCGCGTTAGCCGTCAGAGCAATAATCGGCAAGTCGGTAATTTTATTTTCGCCTGCCAAACGACGAATTTCAGCCGTGGCTTCATAGCCATCCATCACCGGCATCTGGCAATCCATAATGACGACCGCATACTGCTGGGCGCTCACCGCATTCACTGCGGCCTGACCGTCGCCCACCACGTCCACTTCCAGTTTAAGACGCGCCAACATCCCTTTGATTACTTTCTGATTTACCAGATTATCCTCGGCCACTAATACGCGAACTACGCTTTCCGACTGCATTGGTATGACTACTTCCCGTTGGCTTGATTGAAATGAATCGAAGACAGACCCTGCCCCAACCCAATAGCAAAATCGGATAATCAGCGGCTAACTTTAGTGCGCTGCGTAACTATGTCCACACGAAGCATGTTGTTGATATACGACGCGACAACAAGTAACGTCAGGATCAAAGCCAACGCAGTCATGCTGATATGCCCGATAATAAACATAATAAAAACTCGGTTGTTGCCGCGCTTTGCCGTTTTCTGCCCGCAGACGCCGTCCTGCACACGGAGGAAAGTTTGCGTCCATACGAATGCGACGGACTGTCCGCCTATCGCCGCCTGCCATGGATCGTGGTGTTACCCCAAACCACCGAACAGGTTCAGGCAGTGTTGCAACTGTGCCAGCAACAAAATATCCCCGTGGTCGCCCGTGGCGCCGGCACCGGTCTGTCCGGCGGCGCGCTGCCGCACGAGCAAGGTATTTTGCTCAGTCTGGCGCGATTTAACCGTATTCTCGACATTGATGCCGATGCCCGCGTCGCCCGTGTGCAACCGGGTGTCACCAACCTGGCCGTGTCCACGGCTGCCAAACCGTACGGTTTGTACTATGCCCCCGACCCGTCATCGCAAATCGCCTGCACCATTGGCGGCAACGTGGCGGAAAATTCCGGCGGCGTTCACTGCCTGAAATACGGCCTGACCGTGCACAACGTCCTCAAGCTCGAGATCATCACCATCGACGGTGAACGCCTCACTCTGGGCAGCGCCGCGCTGGACAGCCCCGGCTACGATCTGCTGGCGCTGATGTGCGGCTCCGAAGGCATGCTCGGTGTCATCGTCGAAGTCACCGTCAAATTGCTGCCCATTCCCGCCTCGGTGCGGGTGTTACTGGCCGCGTTTGACGATGTCAGCTGCGCCGGACAAGCCGTAGCCGACATCATTTCCGCCGGCATTGTTCCTTCCGGGCTAGAAATGATGGACCACCTGGCAATTGATGCGGTCGAAGATTTTGTTCACGCCGGTTACCCGCGCCAGGCGCAAGCCATCTTGTTGTGCGAACTCGATGGCATCCCGGAAGAAGTGGAGCAAGACAGCGAACGGGTCAGACAGGTGTTAACGCGCAACGCCGCTACCGAAATCCGTCAGGCCGATGACGAAGCCCAGCGACTGCTGATGTGGAAAGGCCGCAAGGCCGCCTTCCCCGCAGTCGGTCGGATTGCGCCAGACTACTACTGCATGGACGGCAGCATTCCGCGCCGCCACTTGCCAGCGGTACTGCGCGGTATCGCCGAGCTGGCGAGTGAATACCAACTGGCAGTTGCCAACGTGTTTCATGCCGGTGACGGCAATCTGCACCCGCTGATTTTGTACGATGCCAACGTCCCCGGCGAATTTGCAAAAGTCGAAGAGTTCGGTGGTCGGATTCTGGAACTCTGCGTTGCCATGGGCGGCAGCATCAGTGGCGAACACGGCGTTGGCACCGAAAAACTCAATCAGATGTGCGTGCAATTTGATGCGCCCACCCTGACACAGTTTCACGCCATCAAACAGGCCTTTGATCAACATCAGTTGCTCAACCCTGGCAAGGCCATTCCCACCCTGCACCGCTGCGCTGAATTTGGTGCCATGCACATTCATCACGGCCAATTGCCCCATCCGGAACTGGAGCGTTTTTAGTGCAGCAAAATCTGACGGAAATTTTTCGCGAACAAATCCGGCTCGCCGCTGAACAGCACCGTCCGCTGCGAATTGTCGGCAGTGACAGTAAACATTTTTTAGGAACGTGTGACGCCGAACGCCAGCTCAAAGCGGCCGGCCATCGCGGCATTACCGACTACGAACCCTCCGAGCTGGTCATTCGCGCCCGCGCCGGCACGCCCTTGGCGGAGATACAACAGGCCCTGCGCAAGCATCGCCAAAAACTGGCATTTGAACCGCCATCGTTTGGCCCGCAAGCCACCTTGGGCGGCACCATTGCCTGCAATCTTTCCGGCCCCGCCCGACCTTTCGCCGGTGCTGCCCGCGACCATGTTTTGGGTTGCCGCATCATCAACGGCAAAGGTGAGGTTTTGCGCTTTGGTGGCGAAGTCATCAAAAACGTCGCCGGCTATGATGCCTCGCGGCTGATGTGCGGCGCTTACGGCACCCTGGGATTGATGCTGGACATATCACTACGCGTCGTGCCGCTGGAAGAAGCGCAAATCACCCTGGTGCAATCCTGCGACAGCGACCTGGCCTTACAAAAAATGACCGAGCTAAGTCGTCGCTCCCTGCCCATCACCGGCCTGGTCCATCACCAGCAGCAGCTCTACATTCGCATTGCCGGCAACGAAAGCGGCGTCGTCAGCGCCCGTCAGCAACTCGGCGGCGACCGTCTGGCCGAAGGCGAACAATTCTGGCAACAATTGCGCGAACAGCAACTGGCGTTTTTCCACGCTGGAGAATCACCGCTGTGGCGTCTGTCGCTACCGTCCAACCGCCCTCCGCTGGAATTGCCGGGCGAGTGGCTGCTGGACTGGGGTGGTGCGCAGCGTTGGTTGCGCAGCGATGCAAGCGCGGATCAGATCCGCGCCTGCACAGCCCAACAGCTGGGCCACGCCACCCTGTGGCAAGGCTCACCATCGCCACAAACGCCCCGTTTCACACCGCTGCCGCCAGCGCTGCTGGCACTGCACCAGCGCTTGAAGCAGGCCTTTGACCCGAATGGAATTTTCAACCCTGGCAGGATGTACACGGAGCTGTAATGCAAACCAAACTCTCTCGCGGCCCTCTCCCCCAGCCCCTGCACGACGAGGCTGAAAGCATTTTGCGCAGTTGCGTCCACTGCGGCTTTTGCACCGCAACCTGTCCGACCTACCAACTGCTGGGCAACGAACTGGACAGCCCTCGTGGTCGCATTTACCTGATCAAACAAATGTTCGAAGGCCAGCCAGTCAGTCGCGAAACCCAAACCCATCTGGACCGCTGCCTGAGCTGCCGCAACTGCGAAACCACCTGTCCGTCGGGGGTGCAATACAGCCGTCTGCTGGACCTGGGCCGCGAACACATTGAGCACCACGTCCCCCGCCCTATGGGTCAGCGCCTGCAGCGTCATTTGTTGCGCCGCATTGTGCCGCACACTGAAAAATTCTCGCGGGCGCTGCGCATTGGCCGCCGCCTCGGGCCATTATTGCCTGCGCGGTTGCGGCAGAAACTTCCCGCCGAACAAAACAGCGGTGACTGGCCCAAGGCCACTCACCCGCGCCGCATGTTGTTGCTGTCTGGCTGCGTTCAACAAGCCACCCGCGACCAGACCAACCGGGCGATGGCGCGACTGCTCGATGCCCAGGGCATCTCCCTGCAAGCCCTGTCGAGCGGAGTCTGCTGTGGCGCGGTCAATCATCACGCCGGCGACACGGAACAGGCCAAAATCCAGGCCAAACACAACATCGATTTGATTTTCGCTCAACTGCAACAGGGTGCAGAGGCCGTCCTGGTCAGCGCCAGCGGCTGCGGCAGCATGATCAAGGAATATGGCCGCCTGCTGCAGTACGACAGCGACTACGTCGAAAAGGCCGCGATAGTCAGTGATCACTGCAAGGACTTGTGTCAGGTACTGGACATGACAAGCCTGGGCGACAAACTCGACCCCGGCGGGCAGCGCATCGCCTTCCAATCACCTTGCTCACTGCAACACGGCCAAAAGCTGGCCGGACGAGTGGAGCAACTGCTCAGCCAGGCTGGATTTATCTTGCTGCCGGTGGAAAATGGCCACACCTGCTGCGGTTCGGCCGGCAGTTACTCGCTGCTGCAACCCGAGCTTTCCCAGCAACTGCTGCACAACAAACTACAGTCACTGCAGCGCCCGCAACCCGAAGCCATCGTCACCGCCAACATCGGCTGTGAACTACACTTAGCCAGCCAGGCAACGATTCCGGTCATCCACTGGATCGACCTGCTGGCTAGGCAATTGCGGCCATAAACATTTCTAATGGGGCTCATTTGCCACTCCAGCTAACCAATTAATATTAATAACTAATTTTTAAAACCCAGGTCTCAATTCAGGCATAATCTGAGTCGGCAACCCCTAACCGATGGACGATAACCGAGATATACCCCCGGCTTCAGGCCGGGAATATGCTTGTGCAACATCGGTTAACATAGGCAAACAACGCTATATGACTCGACGACCACAGATATTATTTCCGTTACTGCTGCCTGGCCTGTTGTGGATCTGTCCGGCGTGCGCCGAAAAAGCCTATGCCGCCGGCTCGCAATACAGTCTGTTCAGTAAATCGCTGACGCTAGCCGACGAGACCCATTCGCTGCTGTCGAAAAAAGTCGTCGACATCTCCGACAGCATCGACTCTTTCCTGGGAAGTGAACGCTCCAGCGACGAACTGAACGGCTCATACATCAAGCTGCGCCAATCCAGCGTGTTTTTCGAAAACGGCTCGCGCGCCAACTATCTCACCACCCAGGGCAAACTGGACTTGCCGCGCACCAACCGCCGCTTGTCACTGGTTATCGAAAGCGAGCAAACCTCAACCAACGAAAGCGAACACGGCCATCCGCCACCGATCGCTGCGGAACAAACCGCCGAGCAGAAACCGGCGCTGATCACCCCCACCGTCCAGTACATCGTCAGTGCCACCCAAAAATGGCATATTCGCGCCAACCTGGGTGCGCAAATTACCAACATGGAACCCGACCCCACCGCCAACGTGCGTATCCGGCGTCTGTTCGAAGGTCAGAAATGGCTGTTTCGTGTCACCGAAAAACTGTTCTGGTACCAATCCATCGGCACCGGCGAATCAACCCAGTTCGACCTGGAGCGAGCCTTGTCGAACGTGCATTATTTTCGTATTACCAACTTGTCTACCTGGCTCAGGGAAACTGACAACATAGACATGGCCCAGACCTTCACCCTGTTTCACGATATTTCCTCGGGCAGACTGCTGTCCTACTACGCCGCCGCCTACGGTGCCAGTCGGCCCGAAAAGCAAATTACCGCCTACGCCCTGGGCATAGATTATCGACAAGACCTGCACCGCCACTGGTTGTTTCTGGATATTTCGCCGCAAGCGCTGTATCCGTTGCAAACCAACTTCAAGCTGGTTCCCAGCATCACTGTCAGCCTGGAAATGATCATCGGCAATACCGGTAAACCTGCAAACACATCCAGCCCCGAAGAAACCACGCCCAGCAACTAATGCTTGCCTCACCGCCTGCAGCGGGTAGAATGCTTTTCTTTTTTTGTCGTAACTATGTCGCACCAAGCCGAAGATATTCAGAATCTGCAGTTTCTCTGGAAGCAGCAGTTAATGCAGCGCAAGCGCTGGAAAATTGCCCTGTTGGTCATCGTTATCCTGTTCCCCATGGGCTATATTCCGTTCGCGCAAATTATTCCCAGCCCGTGGAATGTGATTGGACTGAGCATTGCCACACTGTGCGTGGGCGGTTTGGGCTTTCTTAATCGCATCAGCCTGATTCACATCAAAACGACGTTCGGCAAGCAACGCCATTTTGCTCGCCTGCTGGAGTTTGCTGAATCAGAGGATTACAAACTGCCGCCAGAAGAAGCGCTGGCGCAAATGGAATTTCGCCGCAAAGATGCCTGGCGCATGTAACCGCGCCACGGCAACCATCAAATCAACAATCCTGACAGCGATGCATTGTTGCGGAAGGGATTAGCAAAACTGCCATATTCAGCCCCGTCACATTCGCCATGCCGAGCAGGATTTTGCCGTGCGTTTCGTTGCTGCATTTCAAAAAACGACAGTTGCTGATTTGCGCGTCTGCACCATCACCCGGCTGGGTGAAAACAAAAATAATTACCCGCTGCCACCTCATCGTTATCGAGAAAGTGACATCCATTTACACGGCCAATATCTCAACTTGAATCAACGCAGCTTTTTAATTACGCGCACTTATACCGAAACCGTATATTGATCGCCGAATTTATTATTTATTCGTAACAAACGCTTCCTATACACTAACCGCTCCTGTTTTGTTGAGGTTGCTATGAGTTGGGAAGCCTGGGCCACGTTGTCGGTCATCGCCATTTGTTTTGCTGCGCTAAGTTTGACCCGCATCGCGACGGATGTCGTAATGCTCGGTGGACTGCTGCTGCTATTGCTCACGGGCATACTCACCCCCAGCGAAGCGCTGATCGGCATGTCCAACGAAGGCATGATCACCATCGGCATGTTGTACGTGGTTGCCAGTGGCTTGACCCAAACCGGCGCCATGACCTCGGTACTTCCCAAGTTGCTGGGACGCCCACAAAGCACGGGCATCGCCCAGTTGCGGCTGATGGCCCCCGTGGCCGCTGCCAGCGCGTTTCTCAACAACACGCCACTGGTCGCCATGCTGATTGGTTCGGTGAGTGACTGGGCCAAGAAAAATCAGGTCTCGCCGTCCAAATTGATGATTCCGCTCAGCTACGCAGCCATCATTGGCGGCACAACCACGCTGATCGGCACCAGCACCAATCTGGTCGTTAATGGTTTGCTGATCAAAGAAACCGGAAGCTCATTGGGCATGTTTGACATCGCGGTCGTCGGCGTGCCGCTGGCGATTGGCATTATCCTGTTCATTTTCCTCACCAGCCGCTGGCTGTTGCCGAATCGGGTTTCGGTATCGACCCAGCTTGAAAACTCTCGCTCCTACATCGTCGAAATGCTGGTTGATCCTAATGGTGCCCTGGTCGGCAAAACCATTGAACAAGCCGGCCTGCGTCATCTGCCGGGTTTGTATTTGATGGAAATCGAACGTGGCACCCACTCCTTGCCTGCCGTGTCGCCGCAGGAGCGCCTCGCTGCCAACGACCGATTAATCTTCACCGGCATTGTTGAGTCGGTCATCGATTTGCAAAAAATTCGCGGCCTGAGTCCGGCCACCAATCAGGTGTTCAAACTCGACACCCCGACCAATGACCGCTGCCTGATCGAGGCAGTGGTTTCCGACAGTTGCCCGCTGGTCGGCATGACGGTGCGTGAAGGCCGGTTTCGTACCACCTACAACGCTGCGGTTATTGCCGTGTCGCGCAATGGCGAACAACTGAAACAAAAAATTGGTGACATCGAACTGCGCGCCGGCGATGTGTTAATGCTGCTCGCCTCGCCCAGCTTTGCCGAGCAACGACGCAATTCGTCGGACTTTTATCTGGTCAGCGCCCTGGAAAATTCCCAGCCACCGCGCCACAAAAAAGCCGGCCTGGCATTGGCGATACTGTTTACCATGGTCGCGACCGTCACCTTTGAACTGACCAGCATGCTGATCGCCGCCATGGTTGCCGCTGCCGCCATGCTGGTGTTTCGCTGCACCTCGTCGCGCATTGCCCGCCAAAGCGTCGACTGGCAGGTTCTGATCACCATTGCCGCCTCATTTGGTGTTGGCTCGGCATTGGAAAAAACCGGCGCCGCCGAACACATTGCGCAGCAATTGACTGCGTTCAGTCCGGACAGCCCGCTGTTCAGCCTGATTGTGATTTATGTCGTCACCATGCTGTTCACCGAGCTGATCACCAACAACGCCGCCGCTGTGCTCATGTTCCCCATCGCCATGGCAACCGCCAATGCGCTGGGCGTCGATCACATGCCGTTTGTCATCGCCATATTGTTTGCGGCGTCGGCCAGCTTCTCCACGCCGATTGGCTATCAGACCAATTTGATGGTGATGGGCCCTGGCGGTTATCGCTTCAGCGACTATTTCCGCGCGGGCATACCGATGCAGATACTCGCCGCCGCAATTTCGTTGACACTTATTCCGCTGTTTTGGGACTTTTGACGACGGCGGACCGGGAACTTTTTCCGGTCCGCCGAATCCTATTGTCGATTTCGAGATTGGTCGCAATAGGACGTCGCCATGAACTCACGCACACGCAAACACATTTTCTCTTCTTTCGCCATTATCGGCGGATTGGCGCTGCTCATCTGGGCAGCATTTCCCGACAGCTTCAGCACCGATCTGGATCGCATCGGCAAGGGCAAACCTGCCATTGCGTTGATCTATGACATGGAAAACGAAGCCAGCGGCAAGCTGATGGAAGGCTATAACGCCATCCGTCACGAATACGAGCACGCGGTGGAGTTTTTGCTGGTCGACACCGCCAGCCCGCAGGGCCGGTCGTTCCTCAGGCAGCAACCGTCTGATGCGGGCACGGCGCTGTATTATTCCGCTGACGGCAAGCGGCTGATGGTATTGCACGGCCCACAGGAGCACCATGTGTTAGCCGATTCGATCAAGAGTACGTTTGGTTTAGATTAACCCCGCCCCTCGCAACAGCGTTCCAATTTTTCGGTGTATTTGTCGACAGACTTTACACCGAGTATTAATCTTTACTTCGCAAATTTTGCAAATCTTTCATTCTGCTATGAATATTTTTGTTGGCAAAAAATTTGCCTCGTTGCGCCATTAATAAATTTTCGAATAACCAACCATATCAGTTTGTAGACTGGATGAAGTGAAACGGAATCCGGGGAGGTCGCTCCCTGATTTCACTGTGTTGCATCAGGGCTACTTGCTTAATATCAAGATATGAAAGCGCATCTATCAGATTCACAATAAACGTTAGACTCAATCAGAAATTAATTACCACGTAGGAGTATTTAATGACCAAACTCAAAATCGCCAGAAGCACAGGCCTTTTCTTGGCATTCATCAGCCCTCTACTTGTATCCACGCCGACTACAGCTAATCCAACTACATATTCGATTTTACAGTCGGGTTGGTCAGGCGGCGGCAATATATCGGGTTTCTTCTCGGGCGAAGATTTGAACAGCGATGGCTACATTGATTTGGCGGGCGGCGAAGTAGGTGCCTATGAAATATCCTTCACCGGGGATATTTTTGTTCCCGACTTCACACATACTCTCGCTGACCTTGATTTCTTCACATACACCGTTGGATCGTCGGGATTTAGACCCAGCTTTCCCTTGTATAGCTTCGACTCAAGTTACTTCTACGATGCGGACGACCACTTGATTGGACTGCCAGACCTATCAGTCACCACTTTTACTACTCAAGACGCCTCAGTCAAGGCAGTTCCTGCGCCAACAACTGTTTCTATCATGGCAGCCGGCTTCTTTGCACTAGCATCAGTGTCGCGCCGTCGTCGTCTCTAGCCGGGCAATTGTCTTCAAAAATGCCGACCTCGTCCATCATATCGAACTAACTTACAGAGGCCGGCAATCTGGATGAGGTGATACGGAATCCGGGGAAATCAATGCTCCCGGATTTCTCTGCGTTGCATCCGGGCTACTTGCTGGGCAGCATTTCCCGACAGCTTCAGCACCGATCTGGATCGCATCGGCAAGGGCAAACCTGCCATTGCGTTGATCTATGACATGGAAAACGAAGCCAGCGGCAAGCTGATGAAGGCTATAACGCCATCCG
>JAOUHV010000022.1 GCA_029884425.1 Gammaproteobacteria bacterium | reverse complement strand
CAGTCATACTACCCACCGTCGCCACCGACAACGTACCGTCATGACATGACAAACACATTTTGGAAGCATTACCAGGTTGCGCCAAAGTCGCATCGGTTGAGCCAGATGCGTACAGCGTATACGTCACGGCACCGCCCGCCGTTTCGATGGCGTCACGCGCCCACAACGGTCGAGGATTGCCAACATTCGCAGCCGCAGCATGAGGGATATGGCAGAATACGCAGACTTCTTTTTGATTAGTGGATACGACGTTGCGCGGCTCGTTGGTTTTCAGCGGTGCAGGGCCATCCACGGAAAAATTATGGCGAGTATTGGAAACATCGGGAACGCGATCAGGGGCTAACGGAAAATCCAACGCCAGAACCAGGTGACTCCAGGCCAACATTCCGCCCAGACACGCAGCGAGCATTACTCCCATTTTGCGCATATTTAACCGCCGGTATTATGATTATTCTCAGGTGGTGGTGAATCGCTTTGCGCATCACCCACATAGTCAAAGCTTACTACTCGACCATTGAACATGTCGGCCACAAAAATCCGTTTATCTCCGTCAGTCCACACGCCTGCAGGCAAATAAAACTGGCCAGGATTTTTCCCGGAACCGCCCATAGGCAAGAGTAAGCGCCCCTCCGCGTCGTATACTAGCAGATAGTCATAGTACGATTCCACAACATAGATGTGTCCCGCACCATCAACCGCCACCCCCTTGGGTCGCGGCATGTTGCCGATATACATGCCTCGCGTACCGAACGACGAAATAAATTCACCCCGCAGCGACAATATCTGCACTCGTGAGTTCAGCGTATCCGTCACCAACAAGCGATCACCATCAATCGCCAGATGCGTGGGACCATTAAATTGCCCAGGCCCTTCTCCGCGCTGACCTATCGTGCGCACCAGAGTGCCGCTAGCGTTAAAAACCTGAATATTATGTGCTGCAGCATCGGCGACGAACATCAATGACTGCGTCGAATCAAACACAATTCCCGTGGGACGTTGCAAGACACTTTCGCCCACCCAGCCCAGCGGCTCACCATCCGAATCCAGGCGAACTACAACACTCAAGTCCGCATCAGTGACCCACAGCTCCCCATTCACGCCCTGACTGATCGCAATGGGTGTTTGAAACGCGTGTTTAGCAGAGGCTGCATCCCAAAACCGCAAGTGCCCTTCTGCCTGATCAAACACAAACACGCCTTTGCGGCCAACATCAGTTACATAAACACGCCCTGCGCTCACATCAGTATAACCGGACGACGGACGCTGCAAAGAGCTGCGCTGATCTCCGCCCAACAGTACGCCTGTCAGTACGAACCAGGCCTTTTTTAGAAAATTACTTGAGGTAGTTTCAGAAAAATTACTCGCGCCCGACAACTCGCCCACGTAGACAAAGCGAACCCGATCCGGCGGCACTGGCCAACTGGCGGACTGTGCATGCTGATACTGCAATGCGACGGGAGAAGACGCGCATGCCGCTATCAAAAGCGGCATGAGCAACACGAAAAAAAACGATTTACGCAGCATGGTGAGCTGTTACAGCGAACCCACTTTGGCGGCAGGCGGGATCACATCAAACACCTGAATTCGGCCATTCAAGCTGTCTGCAACGTACAGCTTGTCATCCACCAGCTTCATGTCGCTGATGTAACGAAATTCGCCGTCGCCGTAGCCATTTCTACCGATGACATCAATCAACTCACCGCGCTGAAAAACTTTGATGGTGCTGTCCGACTTTTCAGCAACATACACCCGACCGAATCTATCCACGGCAAGCGCCGTTGGAAAATCCAACTTGTCCGAACCAAAGTCACCCTGATATTGCCCGGACTCATCCAGCATTTGCACACTTAACTCAATTCGATCGCTGACCAGATAGCCACCAGGCACTTTAATCATGTCGGTAATAATGCGGAATTTCCCCGTTCCTTCGCCGCGCCCACCCATACCGCGCAACGGTTCACCATCACGATTGAATACAATAACTTTGCTATAAACTTCGTCAGCAATATAAACTTCGTTGTTTGCTTCGTTGACTACCACCGCGATGGGGCGGGAAATATTGGAATCGTCACGGTATACCTTACGCAGCTCACCATCACCGGCAAACCATAAAACCCGCTTACCCTGCGTATCCGCAACATAGAACGAGCCATCCGCTGCAACAAAGATATCTGATGCTTCATCCTGGATTAACTCTCCAGCGCCTCGAAACGGTGAAATTCGATCATTGGCCAAATCGTATACCAATAACACACCGTCATTGCCCGCATCCGCAATATAGAGCAGCCCATTACGCACACCAATGGCCGCAGGACGCTTGATATCGTAGGTTGCACTTCCAGCCAGCATCGAAACAAAAAAACCATCCCCCGCCAACTTGACGGTATCAATGGTTTTAACATGCGACAAAGTTTTTGCCTGACCGCCTGACGAAAAGTGCACCGGGGCAGTCACCGGAGTACTCGCGCACCCCAGCAATGCAAGAGTAAAAAATCCGCCTGTTATTATTTGTAGCGCAGTCCTGCGCTTTCGCGGGGTTCTTTGTGGCATCGATCACACTCATAGGGTGGAAAAGCAACCTTACCGTGGCACACACCGCAGTACTCACCCTGCATGATGGCCGCCATGGTCACGGGGTTAGCGCCTCGCTGTGGAATAAATATCCCAGGATGGCAATTTTTACAGGTTAACCAAATCGTGTGGGGGCGATGGGGAAAGCGCACATACGGCATTGATGCCGTATTCTGAAAAATGACGTCGAAATCCACAGAGTGCATTTTTTCATCGCCAGTCAAGCCCGTGCGAGGGTTGATCAAACCTTTATCCAGCGCTTCAACCCAATTGATGATACCGCGCTTATCCCGAGGAAAATTAAGCATGGCTTCCGCTGGCGGCTGCAAAATAGCAACGGATTCATTGAACGGATCATGAATACCATCCTCGGCAATAGGAACAACATCACCGTGCAATTGAAAATGACCAGAGCTGGCTTCATAAGTTGCCTCCAACTTAGGTTGCTCTGCGGCTATCACCGACGCTGCAAACCCCAGCGCTGCGGCCATCAGCATGCCCAGCACGCTCTTCGCCCTTGTCTTAACAAACTTCATGTCCCATCCGCATCCAAATATTAGCAATCAATCCATACAAAACGAGTTACATGGAAACACCCAGTCTCATCAAGGCAACCCGCAACTCTGAGGTTGCATCCTTGATAACAACAATCGCCTCGTCAACACGACCAGCAGCCATCGATTCATCCGCCTTTTGTGCATAAAACTTAGCCTTATCCACAAACTGTTGAGCAGCATCTATTCTGCTCTGTTCAGGCTTGCGCATTTCAATCGCCGTTGGAATTAACTCGATGTAACTGAAATAACGTTTCTTTTCGTATTCGTATTCATCCGCAGGGGTATCAAACTTAAGTTCAAACACCACCGTACGCGACCCAACCATCTCATTAAGCGCTGTTGTAATCAAATACTCTACACGAGTCAGCTCCTTTTTAGCTTCAGCGTATTTCTCTGATTTCGCCAATTGCGTGGCTGAGGACAACATTTCATCGACCCGTTTTTGGTCAAAGGCCACGGCCTTTTCACCTTTTTTCTTCGCTTGAGAAAAAGCGCGTTGATGAGATTCTTTGATGCTATCAATCGAATGCAGTTTTTCCTCGTAAGCCTTTTTGGCTTCTACCAAGTTATTCTTTTCAGCTTGCGCGGCACCAGGCGTTTTCAGCAAATCTGCCGCTGCCTCAGCTGCTGAATAAGCAACATCCAAATTACCTTTGCCCAAAGCCGCATCAGACTCCTTAATCTTGCCTTCGATGGCAGCCTTGGCTGCAGCATCAAGTTGCTTACCCCGAATGCCCAACATCATCTTGGCGTAAGCTATTTTCTGCTTCACTTTGCCTTCATCAACATGCGAATGACCAGCACCGCTCGCATTTTTGGCCAACGCCTTTTGTCTTTCTTCGAGCAATCGCTTCTTAACCGCAGCAACATCCGCATTTTTGTCCACGATAACAATGCGACCACCCATATTTTTGTGGTTGCGGCATTGGTAGTAAAGCGTCTCTGGCGTGGATTCATCCGTCTGCAGAACGACATCACCCTTGTAGGTGAACTGCCCTGTCACCCCCGTGGTGTATACACTACCACCCCAACCAACAGCACTGGTGGTGATGTAAAAGTCATGTTTGACGTCGGTATCTACACGGAACGTGAATTTATCTCCTCGACGGACAATGATGTCATCGCCCATCACCCCGTTTACCAAAAAGCCATTGGGGTGACCTTCACCAAACTCAGGGTGCGACTTGTCTTTACTATCTACAGAGATCAATACAGTATTGGGTTCTTTGGGAATAACCAACGCAGGTTTTGCCGGAGAAGGTGATGCGACGGGTATCGCATCCGGTGTTTTGGGTGATAAATTCACCGCCTCGGCAGCGGGCTTCACATCCGCCGCACTCGGGGGGGCTGACATGAGTTCGATTTCTTGATCTTCCTTCGCCAGCTGTGCAGCCTCGCGCTGCTCTTCGGATATTTGTGGTTGGGAAGATTCTGAAGACGCCCGATTCAAGCCCAAGTGGCCACAACCTGCCATTGCCGCAACCACACCTAGCAACGCAAAACTTTCCACGCAGCTCTTAACGATTTTCTTGTTCAAAGCCATTACACCCTTACTCTTACGTTGATTTGACATAACGCGATGTATCGGCCGGCCCAATCCAGAACTAAATCGAACCGCAAACGTGCTCCCCACAAACAAAGCACACCCCGACAACTCAGATGTACTTTGTTTGTGGGTACCGCCCACCCAGGCGGCACCCGACAATCAATGGCTTAGCGCCAAGGATTCTTCACTGTCGCACCGCTCAAAGGAGGCGTCCAGTTCTTGTCCTTCGGCTTGGAGTGACACAGTTTGCAGGATGAGGTAGTCACAGGGAAAGAGACCTTACCATGACAAACACCACATTTCTCACCCAAGATAATGGCTGACATGTTGATCTGGTTTGCGCCCGCCTGTGGCACAAAGATCTTTGGATGACAGTTGGAGCAGTGCAACCACACAGTGTGCGGCTTATGTGGGAACACCACATCTGGCACAGATGCTTTCACCGGACGCACGATGTCCAGATCCATAACAAAGGGCTCAACCTCTGGATCAACGCGGTCATAGCGAGGATTAATCTTACCTTCCGCCAACACCTGCACCCAGTTTACGTGGTTACCAAAATTAGTTTTTGGCCAGCCCTCGTAAGCCACCTTGGGCGGCTGCAGGTTAAAAGTATTGTCATTATCTGTGTCGTGAATACCATCTTCAGGTGGAGCGGCATTCGGATCCTTGTCTTTCTTCAACAAGCGGTTAAAAGTGTTCGCGTTGGAAACACTAACCTGCTTTGGTACTGAACCGGTAACTTCAGCAGAAGTCACGGGGGTCGCTGCTGCCACAACAGAAATACCTTCAGCTTGCACAGTCAGCGGGATCATCGCTGCGACCGAAGCAGCAATAGCTAGCGTTTTTATCATCTCTCTCATGGTCTCTTATCCTTAATCTATGTTCGCCACAATTATTTCTTGTTGGTATCCAGAGACTTGTAGGCCGGAGCTACGAGACGCTGAACTGTACTTCCACTGATGTGAGTAGGAGTACCAGGAATACCAGAGTGACACAGGCCGCAGTTTTCTACGGACCAAGAGATCTCACCGTTATGGCAAGCACCACAGAACTGGCCATCGATAATTTTTGCCATGGTAATTTCATTACCACCGGCCTTGAACTTAAAGCCCAAGTCCGCGTGACAAACCTTACAACGGAAACGAATACGGTGATACCAATGAGGAAATACGACTGGACGCATGCCTGCGGCATCTGCATAGTTGTTAATGACGACGTCTGCATACTCTGCTTGAGCAGTCTGCGGTGTTATAAGCACTCCAACCCAGGCTAACACCCCAAACAGGGCGATTTTCCAAACAGCAGTGCGCTCCGATTTGGCTCTCATGATTACATTCTCCGTTTGTTTTTAATCAATTATTTTACCGAAACAAACAGCCATACCCCCAGAAGCGAACAGGCTGCCTTTGTTTTTCTACACCGCAACGGCGCCCCAGCGACCGCTGCCCCAACAATACTCAACCCAGCGAAACAGCACTAAAGAGTATTAGAAACTTCTGTTGATCTGCAACACACCCATGCGGTTACCGATACCGGAATCGCTCTGCATCGCCCGTAAGAATAGATCAGTATTCAGCTTACCCACACTATAACTGATTCTACTTTCCCAGTCTCCCTGCAGACGGTCAGCACCGAAACGATTCTCAATACTGGTTCCCTCGAGTTTGGTTCGAAATTTGAGCCTATATATACCAAACAACCGGGAATGTTGGTAGTTCAACTGGGCACTTGATGTGGTTGTTAGACTAATATTTGAACCATCACCGGCATCGCGTCGGGTCATCTGGGACGAGACATTTCCGCCCCAGGTGCTTAGTCTGCTGAGGGACGAATTTTTGGAAATTTGCAAGGTTGCCACCTGATTACTACCATCAACAACCAATTCTCGAGAATCTATTGCAGTCAACTGGGCATAAAACGAATCACTACGCTCATTGAGACCATAGGCTGCGGTAGCTGTATGCGTCAACGCCAAGGACTCATCCTCAACACGACCAAACTTGGCTAGCTGCCTGACGGCCTGCTGACCACTCACACGCAAATTCGAGCGATTCCCGGTATTCCAGCTGCGATTAGCTGAATGACCCAAGCCAGCATTTGCTGTCTGCCCGGTTTCCGTCCGTTGATATTCGGCGACCACATCCTCTTGTACACCACCGTCTGCGAACCAGTAATACGTCATTTTACCCAGCAACTGGCGATCGGACTGAAAATACACCAAGGCCGCCACGTTACCCGCCAGACTGTTGCTTCCCTGGGTTTCCAGATCAGAAACATTACCTGTCAGTGTTAACCGCGTTTTGCGATTAAGGTGATAGTTGCCAGCCATATTGGCGGCGAAACTGTGTTGACGTGCGTCCTTGGTCGGAAATACCTGTGTCCGCCGATTCAAACGGACTGCGCCAGTAGCAGTATACGGCTTATAATCTGGTCGCCAGTAAAACATGCTAGTTGCCTGATCGCTGGTGGTTTCACTCTGCGACTTGAAGGCAAAATCGGAGTACTTCGACTCGTCCTCAATCGTATTTACCGACTGACTTCCCAGCGTTTTGATGTAAAAGGTACTGGTCGGAAAATAATCATGGGTCAGCGACACCATCTGCGACGTTGATGCACGATCAACATCCGAATTATCCTGCTGTTGCTGGGTAGCATTTGCGTACAAATTAAAACGCTCGCCGCGATGCTGAAATTTCGCACCCAGTGTTGTGTCCTGAATATCATACTTGGGACGGCTCTGATCGTAATCATCAAAATCCCGCATACTAACGTCGTACCAGGCATCAACGCGCGAACCCCAGTTGGTGATCAGCGATTGACGCGCATTTACACTTCTACTACGGGTTTTGGTAAAAAAATGATCTTCCAGGGTATGCTTGTTTGCCCAATCATAGTCACGATTGACTTGATTAAACGAAGCACTAAAGGGAAAGCGGCTCACCGGAAACAGCGAAAGCGCTGCATTACCCGACAAGATTTCTGCTTGATTGTTGACGTTTTCATTTTCAGCAGTATGCCCACTGAAGCTGGCTCCACCACTGTATTGCGCAAACCAGGGCTGCCATAGATAGCCACGCGTACCCAGCGATCCAACCATGGTCGAATCTTCGCTACGAGCACCACCATCAGCCTCTTGCAAACCATAGAAAAAACCAACGTTACCGAACAGCGAAGGCGATGCCTCATCCGCCTGCAAACCTGCGCCAAGCACGGATAACGCCAAGCCACATGCCAGCACCACCCCAGTCACTCCTGGAGTCCGCGCATGTGTACATCGCGTTTTCGCAACCGCTCGTTTTTTCCCCTCGCTTGCAAACAGCATAAAGCCGAAGCACCCCTGCATATTATTTTTTGTTTTATTCAGCAGCTGGTCATCTCCCCAAATGACCAACGCAGATTATCCCCAGTGCTACAACGCAGCGCTATTGATGGTAACTTTTGTCGTATCACGCAAGCGTTTTACCGCTTGTTGCCAGGCATGATCACTCAGCTCGCGCACCAATAATTGTCGCGCCCGTTCTGCCACATCATCAAACTTGTTCAGCTTTGCCTGGCGTCGCTCTTCCAGACGAAACAGGGCAATACCGGTTAACAAACTGACTGGCTCAGAGACTGCGCCTATTTGCAATTGATCAATCACCTGTTGAGCAGGTCCGGCCAACATGCCTTTATGCAAATAGCCCATGTCGCCACCTGCGGATGCCGATGCGTCTGCAGAATGAATTCTCGCCATGGCCGCAAAATCCGCCCCACCACGCAGGCGCTTCAGCAAAATCCCTGCTTCTTCACGCGCCGCCTGCCAAACATCAGAGGTTGATGCCGGATCAACCTTAAGCAAAATCAGCGACAACCGAATTTGCTCAGGCGTAGTGAACAATTCTGGGTGTTTTTTGTAATACTCACGTACAGCGACATCATTCGGTAACGCAACTTTGCGCACTCTTTCCTCGAAGCGCTGCAACAAACTCTCTTCTTCCAGTGCTGCCGTCAAACCTGGCAAAATGACATCTTTGTTTTGTCGCCAGTGCTGCTGCTGACTGTACCTGGCCTCATACTGCGCCAACTGAGCTTTCACCGCCGCCGCATCAGGACGCACACCAACTCGCTTGGCCTCCTGCACCAGCAACGCACGATCAATCAGCGTCTGCGATACCTCTTTGCGAAATGCCTGCAACTGCTCCTGCGGCACCTTGCCATGATAAAACCGTTTGCGCAAACCTGCCTGATAAGCGGATTCAAATTCACTCATCAAAATCGTCTGATCGCCTACGACCGCAAAATATTCCACTTTTTTGGCTGCGGTCGTCAGTTTCTCAGCCGCAGGCACTGCTTGCGACACTGCGCTAAAACACAGCAGCGCCCAAGTGGTACACGCTAAATATTTGCGTTTGTATTTTCGTGCTGCCAACAAAATCAGCTCACCCAAACTATTTCACGTGACAGGTCAGACACAGACCGCTGGGCGTGTCTGTATTGCTGATTCGTAGAAACGTAGGATTTTCGGTGGTATGCGGATCATGGCAACTCGCACACTCCACGAAAGGCTCTTGTTGCGATTGCCCCGCGTAGCCATTACTGGCATCGCGGGTATAAAGGACCACGTCGGTTTTGGTACGCTGCGCATCACCGCCGGTACGCCAATCTTTGTCGACCCACCACAGGAATCGACCGTCGCGGACTTTATACAGCACTGGTGCAAAATCAGGGTCAGTGGTATCGCCTTGTGGCAACTGCGGTGCAGAGGCACTGATACCTCCACCGGCATACTGCATACCAATGGGATGGTCATTGGTCAGATCAATCCCCAGGTTCTGCACAATCCCAGGCTTCAATTCACCACTGTTCACAATATCCGCCCCGGACCAGTTGCCCGCACTAAATCCAGGATTAACCGCCCCGGAGCCTGGCTCATTCAGCAATGCGTCCAACGCAATCGAACCGTCGTGACAGGAAAGACAGCCAATAGATACTGAGCCGACTGGTGCCACTTGCGCGTCAAAGGTACTGGTGCCCAGCTGGTCATACGTGGTGTATGCAGAGCTTGAATTAATTTTGCGATTCCAAAGAGGCACGGAAACACTGGAATCACCGCCGTGAGGGGTGTGACAAAAAACACAAATTTCCGCAGTACCGGAGAATTGATTACGAGCACCGCCGTTCGAACTGGGGCCCGTTCCCGTTGTACCCAGATTATGAACAGATTCGGCAATACCTGCCCAGGATGGTACCGACGCAACAATCGCTCCGGTGAGCGCCAACACTGACCATCCAGCCACCAGGCTGCGGTTTACTCTCATCTCTCCCCCTCGGCAATCCCAGCCCTTTGGACTGTACTGTTCCGCCTCAACATTTATTATTGGTATGGCTTGTCGCAGTAATGCAGAAGCGATCCTCTAGCCGTACTGCCCCGGCAAATGAATACCGCTTAAAAATAGACGCTTTACTGTAGACGACGGCCCGAATTTTCGCAAGCGTAATCCGAGGTTTAGTTCGCCAACCGTTTTCGTTCATCATCGTCGAGCAAACGCAACACTTCGACCTTGCCCAAAAACTGATCAACCACATACAAGCGATTCGTTTCGTCCACATTCATTCCGGCCGGCAGCACATAATGGCCTGGGCCGTATTGATGTTTGGCATCAATGGTTAACAGCAATTGTCCTGCGGCAGTAAAAACCTGAACATTTTGAAACGCTGCATCACTCACATACACGTGATCATAAGAATCCACCGCCAATCCACGTGGCCGGGCCAACTGCCCGATGGCCGCGCCCGGTTTACCCCAGACATATTTAAATTCACCTGATGCAGAGAATCGCTGCACGCGAAAATTTCCCGCATCCATCACCAGCACGTCGCCGTTACTCATCAACGCTAACTGTGACGGATGGTTAAACCGCCCATCCGCCTGACCGCGACCACCAAACGTCGCCAACATCCGACCATCGGCGTCAAATATCGTCACCTGGTGTCGCTGGGATTCCACCCCACCACGGTCCAATGCGTAAATGCGCGAACCATCCTTGCTAACCGCCACATCACTCAGGCGATCGAACATCGTCGGCGCACCCACATCACGCAGAAAATGGCCAAAACGGGTGTATACCGAAACCATGCCGCGATCACTGTCGGCGACATAAATTTGATTCGTCGCATCCATCGCCACACCTAGCGGTTTTTGCAGTTGCCCGTCGCCGCGCCAGCCAAAACTAAACACCCGCTTTCGCGGCATGTCGTAGACATGCACCTGCGCGCTTTGGGTATCGGTAATCGCAATAACGCCATTGTTGGCTGCCACATCGAACGGCTTGTTCAACAGTGGCTGCGACAGCAATACATCATTGAGTTTTGCCTCTAGCGCACTACGCTGGCTGGCCTGAAAAAAATCTGCTGTTTGCAACGTCGCTTCATACACAAAGCGAGGCGTCTGCGGAGGGGCTGGCCAGTAAATGGCAGAAGATGAGGACGAAAAAGTTGCGCAGCCCGCCAGCCCAAGCAGGCTGACGGACAGGCACAGAGCGGATAATCGCGCTAATCCGCTCCGCAAAACAATCAACCGATTTTGGCCTTGGCCAACTCGGCGCGCATCGCGGCGATAACGCTGTTGTAGCGATGAGAGTCAGTTGCCTTGCCGGCACCAAACACCGCAGAACCCGCCACAAACGTATCCGCGCCCGCTTCGGCAATTTCGCGGATGTTGTCGACTTTCACGCCGCCATCAATTTCCAGACGGATGTTGCGACCGGACGCATCAATGATTTTGCGCGCTTCACGCAGTTTGCCCAGTGTCGCTGGAATAAAGCTCTGACCACCAAAACCTGGGTTCACCGACATCAGCAGCACCATGTCTACCTTATCGATCACGTACTTAAGTACGTCCAGCGGCGTCGCTGGATTAAACACCAGACCAGACTTGCAACCTTCGCTCTTGATCAGCTGCAGGGTACGGTCAACATGTTCAGACGCTTCGGGGTGAAACGTAATGTAGCTGGCACCGGCCTTGGCAAAATCAGGAATGATGCGATCAACCGGCTTAACCATCAAATGCACATCGATTTCTGCTTTTACGCCATGCTTGCGCAGCGCTTCACACACCAGCGGACCGATGGTCAGATTAGGCACGTAGTGGTTGTCCATCACGTCGAAGTGAACAATATCCGCACCAGAATCCAGCACGTTAACAACCTCTTCACCCAGGCGGGCGAAATCAGCCGACAGTATCGACGGCGCAATTTTGAAATCTGGCATGACTTTGGCCTCTTGAAAATCCAGTTGTGGTGATCAACACACTTTTAGAGCGCGCACTTTACCTGAAAACAACAGAAGTTTCAGCCCCCAAAATGCAGCAAAATCATCTGTTCTCGTGGATACAACTCCCCCCCCGGCTCATGTTCGGTCTGGGACTTGTGCTATGCATTGCCACCCAACCCGTGCTGGCTGAGAGTAATTACTGGCGAGAAAAGACCTATGCCGATCAGCTGATCAAGCTGTTACCGCAGCGCCAAATCCATTGGCTGAACACCACTCCGCCGACATTATCACTAATCGTCCCCAGTCCAGTCACCTCCCCCAAGGGAGTCGCGCTGATTCTGCCTTCACCCGAAGAACACCCGGATCAACGGCAAGTCATTCAGGCACTGCGCACGCAGTTGCCCGACTACGGCTGGACAAGCCTGAGCGTGCAAATGCCACTGATTGACCAAACCCGCCCAGACCAACGACTTGGCCTGTACGAGGCGTCCGCCCCCCGCCTGGATCAGGCCTTACAGTGGATTGCCGAACAAAATCCGGCCACTCGTGTCGTTGTCATCGCCCACGGTTACAGCGGCGCTTCGGCCATCCATTACCTTCGACAGCATGCGGAACAGTCCAAACCCAATGCAGAACTAATCAAGGGATTGGTACTAATCAGTCTGCCCGGACGGGAGGCCAGCGGCAACTGGCTGGACAGCACCGAACAACTGCAAGGAATTACCCTCCCCATCCTGGACGTGTTTGCCCAATATGACCGCACAGACGTCATCGACAGCGCCCCGGAGCGGCTGCGCGCCAGCCAGATCGCCGGTCGCGCCAACCAGCAGGTCGGTTCCCCTCACACCGCCAAGGTTCGCCAGCTGGCGCAAAACAAAACCGGCAATCCACGCTATCGGCAACAACAAGTCAACGCAGCGAGAGCAGGCTTCCCTCAGGAATATCAAGAACTTGTCAAATCAGTCCGCAGCTGGCTGGTCGACAATCCGCTCTAGTTAGTCACGCCGGGCAAATAAATCTTTCAAACCAATCACAAAACTCCCACAAGTCCGCATGAAACGGTACAATCGCTACAGTTTTGGGACGATACATAGTTGATGTTTAAAGAAAAGCCTTTGTGCTGCACATCGCTGTCAAACCTGCTACTGGTGGTTCTACTCACCGGAACGGGCACGGCTGTGCTGGCGATGGAGCGTTTCCAGGTCAAAGAAATCGACCCAACTATTCTGCCTTTTAACATCAATAACAAAGGCAAAGTCGTCGGCAAATACCTGACGACCGGCGACCCTGTGCTACTGGAACCGGACAGTAACACTGGCCAGTACCTCGCCAGCCTATTGGTGCCACCGGCCAGCACAACCCCTTTGGACCCCTACTCCAGCATCAGTCTTATCGACATCAGCAACAGTTCCAGCGCCGATGGCCAGGACGAGGCCATGGTCGGTACCAGCCAGCTGATTACCGGTCAGCACCGTGGCGTACACCTCAACCGCAAGTCAGGGCAGAATCTCTACAGCTACCTGCCGCCCTACGAAAAAAACATTCCGCAGTGCAAGCCATCGGCCGAAAATGCTCTCCAGCCGCCCTATTGCTACATCTCGGCCAATAACCTTCCAGCATCCTATTGCAGCCAAACTCCCAATTGGAAAGAAGGCGATCCGTGGCGCATCGCCTGCGACACCGAGTCTGAAGCGCTGGGCATAGGAGTCGGCGAACTCATCATTGGCAACTCCTACCGCACCGAATTTGGTGTCCGTATCTCCCGCCCCGTCATCTGGACCCGGGGCGTAGACAACAACGGCAACGCCACCTTCAGCGCCACCGATCTAGGTGCATATGCCAACGATTATGGCCAGTTTGAATATCGCCCTGGTCGCACAGCCGCCATTGATCCCGAAGACATTCACGTCGTCGGCTATTTGCGCCGCAACAACGATCCCAACGGCGAGGAGTACCCGGTAATCTGGCCCTACGTCACCGCAAACAAATTAGCCAATCCGGTGGAACTACACAAGCGCAGTAATATTGTCACCGTAAAGAATGAAGCAGGTGAAAAGCTATACCAGTACACCGATGTCAAAGAAAAATTCCAGAGCACACCCGTCACCCTCACCAGCACCAACCACTTGACCGTCACCGGCTGGTATCCGGATAACAACGACAATCCCGTGCCAATACTCTGGTATCGCGCAGAACCCTCATTGGAATCCGTAAAGGACAAAAATGGCTATGTCATCAAAACCATTCGTCATGAGCTGGTGCAAACCTACGGTCTGATCAACAGTATCAACAAAGGCGAAGGCAATCTGCCACCACTAGGCGGCCAGGCAGGAAAATTCCTGTATCGCTACAACGATGTACTGATTGGTTCACTGTCCACCGACAGCAGCTCCACCCCGGCCATGCGGGCCAGCTATTACTCCGACGACTGTGATCAATTTGATCTTAACCAGCTGGTTTCACCCCCGCTCAGTGGCGGCAATATTCTGGTTGAAGCCCTCAAACTGGAAAGCCGCAGCACAGCGGTCGACGATAAAGTATTTCGCACCACCTACGTGCTGGTCAATGGCGGTACCGGCGGCCAAACCAACAAGTACTACGTGCTGAACAGCTTTGACAAAAAAGTCGATTTGAAAATCAGTCTGGCCAATAACACCGACAGCCTCATCGTCGGCACCGAAAATGACATGCGCGTCACTGTCACCAACCAGGGAGACCCTGACAACACCGGCGACACCAGCAACGATGTCGCCACCTGCATCAATGTCAAACTCACCAGCGCCTACTTCCACAATGACAAATACCGCGATGCGCGCCAGCGACCCGGCGGCATGACCTATAAAAAGGCCACCACTGACAAAGGCAGCTGCAAAACCTCGCTAATCGACGTGAGCTGCACGATCAGACAGCTCGCACTCAATGAAACTGCCAACATTCATATCGAGGCCATCCCCCGCGACCTACTCGCGGATCGCCAGGTTATCACCCACGCCTACGCATTCTCCACCGAAGAGCCTGACAGCGCCATTCGCCCCAAAGAAACCAACCCCGCCACCGGCCGACTGGAACTGGTGGTTGACCCGGTGCTGCCCAATGACCTGCTAAATAACAACGCGGCGGTGTTGCAGCAAGTCAAACGCGCTCCCTGGGAAGGTTATTGCTTTATCGCCACCGCCGCTTACGGCTCCTACTTTGAACCACACGTCAAAGTACTGCGCGATTTCCGAGATCAGTGGTTGCTCACCAATGCGCCGGGACGCTGGTTTGTGGAGCAGTACTACCACTACTCACCACCGCTGGCCGACTTCATCCGCGACCGTGAATATCTGCGCACGATTGTTCGCGGGTTGCTGACCCCACTGGTATACGCCATCGAATATCCACTGCTCGCCCTAAGCCTGCTGCTAACACTGCTCGGTACGCTGATGCTGTACAGACAAAAAAAGGCGGCCTAGGCCGCCTTTTTTCTATCGGGTCACAACCAACTATTTCAGCGCGTCGCGCACCCTCAATAATTTCTCTTTTACCTGCTTGGCCAGTGCGACCACGCCCGGTTTTTTCACCAGTGCCAGTACCGCTTCTGGATCCATGAACGCCACGGTCACGCCACCATCTTCGTCCTGACGCACCAGCACGTTACAGGGCAACAACAAACCAATGTCCGGATCGGCATCAATCGCCTGATTCGCCAGCGGCGGATTACACGCACCCAGAATGCGATACGGACGCTTGTCCACGTTGATTTTGGCCTTGAGCGTCGCCGCCACATCGATATCCACCAATACGCCAAAGCCCTCTTTTTTTAACTCTTCGGTTACCAGGACAATAGCCGCATCAAAATCGCAAGAAACCCGAGTACTAAAACCGTACATGCCAACCTCCGTTGCTCAGAATCAGTGTGAAATTTGACTATAGCATAGATTATTAGCGTTCACTTATTTTCTAACTATAGCCCAGCAATCGTGATGAAATCGACATTCTGCCGCCAGACACTTACAATGCCAGCTTTTTGAGCAACGCCAAATGATGGACAACGACGACTACCTCAAGCAGCTGCGCAAGGATCTGGTCATCCAGGAAACCCTGTGCGAGCAACCGCTGACTTTCCATTCCACCTGGGGCATTTTTTCGCCGCGCGAAATCGACGAAGGCACCCGCCTACTGCTCAAATACGTTGAGATCAACGACGCCGCCGACATTTTTGATTTGGGTTGTGGTTATGGCCCCATCGGCATCACCCTGGCCAAACTGGCCCCCGAAGGTAGAACACTGATGGTCGACAAGGATTTTGTCGCCGTGGAATATGCCAAGAAAAATATTGCGCTGAATCAGTTAAACAATTGCGAAGCCATGCTCAGCAACGGCTTTGAACACATCGGCAATCGCCAATTCGATGTTGTCATCTCCAATGTTCCCGCCAAAGTGGGCAAGGAAATGATGCATATCATTCTCAGCGATGCGCATCGTCACCTGCGTCCCGGTGGACAAATTTATGTGGTCACCATCAACGGCCTGCGTGACTACATCAAACGCAACTTCAAAGAATTTTTTGGCAATTACGACAAGCTAAAACAAGGCACCAACTACACCGTGGCCAAGGCAGTGAAAGAATAACAACTTCACAGGTGGGGTGGTTCGTCTTTCAGTCGCTGCTCCAATACTTGCTGCATTAGTTCCAGCGAATGGGCACGCACTTTTGTCGCAGCGAAGTGATAATAATTAAGTTTGCACTTCACCGGTTGGTGGAGTGCATCGCGACCTTTGTCTTCAAACTCCACCCAGGCAAGAATGGGCATATCATTGTTGGCATCATCCACACACACCCATTCGTGCTCTTCCAGCACCATGGTCATGTGCGGGTAATCCGCTAACGGTACGCGAATCGGTGTAGGAAAATGCAATTTGGCACGACGCCACAGATTGTAAAGTTTGGCATCGATCTCGTCATCGCGTTGCGTGTAATAGGGAACGTCCGCTACTCGGCTCACCGCTTCCTCGCAATAATCCGTTAACGCTATCGACTATATCGGCCTCCGAAACGGATTTGCCAGCCAAAAAATGCCAACGAAACATCGATATCCGCAAACCATGCCGACAAGGTTAAACCACTGCCGGCATCAGCATTAACGCGTCAAACTGGCAAACAACGACGGCAGTTTTTCCGGCAAACGATCAACGTGATCAATGACGGTGTAACTGTTGGCTCCAAAAATCCGCTTCACATAGGCATCCGCATCAGGATCCAGGGTCAGACAGTAGGTCATCACACCCTTGGTGGATAATTCTTCCACTGCTTTCTTGGTATCCATGCGCAAATGCTGCGGATCGCGTTCGTCAATGTCTGCAGGTTCACCGTCGGTCACCACCAGAATTAATTTTTTGCGCTCGCGCTGTTCAAGCAAATGACGACCAGCATGGCGCAATGCCGCGCCCATACGCGTGGAGTATCCGCCTTTCATACCGGCCAGGCGCGACTTCACATCATCGCCCCACTTCTCGGCAAAATCCTTAAAGCGGTAGTACTGCACATCATGCCGACCGTCCGAAGCAAAACCGTGAATCGCAAACGGATCGCCCACGCCATTGATCGCGGTAGCCACCAGTGAAGCCGCTTCGCGCGTCAGCTCCAGCACGGTTTTTTCCGAGCCATTCATTTTTTCGTTGGTGGATTCCGACAAATCCAGCAACACCACTACTGACAAATCGCGATTCTTGATCACGTTACGCATGGTGATGCGCGGATTAGGCTGTTCTCCCATACGAATCGAAATCATCGCATCAATAGCAGCGTTGATATCAATCTCATCGCCATCTTCCAGATTACGTACACGCTGCACGCCCTCGGGCTGCAACATGTCGATAATTTTCTTGATGCGATGAGTAACCGGCTTGTGCTCGATCAGAATATTGTCAATGATCTGCGGATCAGCCTTGGGCTGACGACGTTCGAACACCGTCGCCCAATCAGGGCGATGCAACTGCACTTGATAATCCCACTCCTGATAGTGGAAGGGATCAGACACCGGCTCCTTGCCCCACATCTGATTAAAGCTGACCGTGGTTTCCAGATCATCCTCGTAAGGCATAAACTCGGTAGCGCAAATCCACACTTCCTGCGCATCATCGCCGGCCAGTTCGCAATCCACTTCGTTGGCCATTTCCACGGCGCTGACATATTTGCGCACCTGACGCTGGCTGGCCGCCATGTATTCCTCGCTGTCGGCCCAAGCAAATTCGTCAAAATCCCAGATCAGACGATTGTCATCGCGATAAGGAATGCGCAATGATTCGAGAATACGCAGACTGGGCACATCTTTGCGCGCTGTCAGCAAATTAAACAGCTCCAGACCCATGTGCCAGGAGAACTGCGGATTGTCCTTGTTGGATTCAACGTTGGTGCGGAATTTTTCCACCAGGGCGTCAATTTCCGCGTCACCCACTTTTTCTTCTGCATCAAGCAGTGACAACGCCACACGCTCCAACACCAACACCGTCGGATGCAACGGTTTGTCTTTGCGCTCAATGCGGTGCAAAGAACCCCACAGTTTTTTCAGACCGGGGAAGTTTTGCATTGCGCAATATTCAATGCGCGCATCTTCCATGAATCCGATAAAAAATATCTGTGCGGGACTGAGCTGCTCGGCAGAAATTGGCTCACGGGTATACATCAAATGCGCGGCCTGGTGAACCACCATGGCGCGATACAGATCCTGACCACTCACATCACCGATGGGGTCGACCGCATCGGGCAAGTGCATGATGCGTGCTTGAATATAGGGTTTAAAGCCATCGTGATCTGCCGCCGTAGGACGCAGGAAAAAGTCACGGCCCCACAAGGCGCGCAAATAGAAATTCATCTTGCGCTGATTATCGATAAACAGCGAGCCTCGACGCTGTTGCTGCAGCATCGCTTTGGAATCTTCAGTTTCCAGCGCGAAAAATCTGGCCTGACCGGGAAGGTCTTTGGCATACGCCTGCGCACCATACAAGGCCCAGCGCTTCAAACCGCTCAGTGTCAACTTGGACAGCAGTTCATCCATCACGCCCAACATCGGCCGCAGACCGCGTGATGCCTTGGCAGACAACTGATGAATTAATTGCAGATAGGCGCGTACCATTTCTGGATCACCCAGACGGCGCGACACATTGGGCAAGCTGGCAAACATCAACGCAATGACTTCGCCAGAAGTCATCGACGACAGCTTCATCGCCGCGCTGATACAGTCACGAATAATGTCGTCACCACATTCTTTGGCAACGGCGGGCATTTCTTCCAGGAAAGAGGTAACCAGATTGGGGCCACGTCCAAGATTGGCCAGACCTCGCGCACCTTCCATGTAATCATGCAGCGCCTGCGCAGACATATTGCGCGCGGCCTCATGAAACGTGGCATCGAGAGTGTCTTTTAGCTGTGGCGCTGCTTTTTCCAGCGCTTCACGATAATCGTCGAGATTTACGCTCATGATTCTCTCCTAGAATCCAGGCGCAATACACCAGTCGCAATTTTACTTCCTGGTGGCAAACTATGCCTGGATGTCGCTTAAGTCACCTGCGGGATAAGTATTATCCAACGCGTTGTGTCTTGTGGTGCGCACGGCGCACCCTACATCCAGTATGGTGACGTAGGGTGTACCCGAAGGGCATAAACGCACGCACCAATGCACTTATTCGAAGAATGTGCTAACAGCAGCATCCAGGGTTTCGCGCATGTCTGGATCATCCGTCAGCGGACGCACCAGCGCCACACGACAAGCCACGACAGGCGCAACACCTTTGTTGATCAGCTGCGCTGCGTAAACCAGCAGACGAGTAGAAATACCTTCGTCCAGACCGTGGCCTTTCAGGTTTCGACCACGCGCGCCGATCTGCACCAGCTTCTCGGCAGTGGCTTTGTCCACACCGCCTTCTTTGGCAATAATTTCAACTTCGACTTCCGCAGAAGGATAATCAAAGTCCAGTGCACCAAAACGCTGCTTGGTGGACTGTTTCAAATCTTTCATCAAGGACTGATAACCGGGGTTGTAAGAAATCACCAACTGGAAATCAGGATGACATTTCACCAGCTCGCCTTTTTTGTCCAGCGGCAGCTCACGACGGTGGTCAGTCACAGGGTGAATCACAACCGTGGTGTCTTGACGCGCTTCAACCACTTCGTCCAGGTAACAAATCGCGCCAATACGTGCAGCCAGAGTCAGTGGACCGTCCTGCCATTTGGTGCCGTCTTTGTCCAACAGAAAACGACCCACCAGATCCGATGCAGTCATGTCTTCGTTACAGGCAACCGTAATCAGAGGTTTGCCCAGTTTCCACGCCATGTATTCAACAAAGCGGGATTTACCACAACCGGTTGGACCTTTAAGCATCATCGGCAGACGCGCTGCATAGGCTGCTTCGTAGGTTTCTACTTCGTCAGCAACAGGACGGTAGTAAGGCTCGGTTTTTACCAGGTATTGGGAGATTGCGTGTTCGGTATTCAACTTGGCAACTTGGCTCATAATCAGATCCTCGATGTGTGACCCAGACATTTTCTGAATAATCTCGGCAGGAAATTATTTAAAAAATGTTTGGTGAAGGAGAAGTGGCCCGGCAACGCCGGGCCACAAGATACAGCTAACCTAAAAAATTAGGCTGGAGTACCGCGGTAGATAACCATGGACGCACCTTGAGACTGTGCGAAGTTATCGTAACCTACCAGACGCACGTGGTTCTTTGGGTGCGCCTTGTGAGCTGCTGCAGCTTCGTTCAGGATACGGTCTACGTCGGTTTCACCGAACATAGGCAGTTTCCACATGTACCAGTAAGAACCGGTAGCATTCTGAGGCTCGGTGTGCTCGATAGCTGGGTTCCAGCCACGAGATACGATGTACTGAACCTGTTCTCTGATCTGCTTGTCAGACATGGCTGGCAGGTAAGAGAAAGTTTCAAACTTACGGCTTGATACGTCGCTCAAGCTTGATTTGTAATCTTGCATTTCACTCATTGTTTAATCCTCAAAGTAAGTTGGATTCGACGCGTTTAAAAAAGGTGGGGGTTCAGAGGACCCCGAAGCCCCACCAACGCTACGCAGAACCTGTGCAACAAGTTTTACTTGTGCGCTACGTCCAGTTTGTCAACTGTGTCGAATTCGAACTTGATCTCTTTCCAAGTTTCCAGAGCAATCTTCAGTTCTGGGCTAGACTTAGCTGCAGTGGTAAGAATGTCTTTACCTTCTTTTTCCAACTGACGGCCTTGGTTACGAGCTTCAACACACGCTTCCAGAGCAACACGGTTGGCAGCAGCGCCCGCAGCGTTACCCCATGGGTGACCCAGAGTACCGCCACCGAACTGCAGCACAGAGTCGTCGCCGAAGATGTTAACCAGCGCAGGCATGTGCCATACGTGGATACCACCAGAAGCTACTGGCATTACGCCAGGCATTGCGCCCCAGTCCTGGTCGAACATGATGCCGCGTGAACGATCTTCTTTGATGTAAGAATCGCGCATGATGTCGATCCAGCCCAGAGTGGCTTCACGATCACCTTCCAGCTTACCTACAACAGTACCTGAGTGCAGGTGGTCACCACCGGACAGACGCAGAGCCTTGGTCAACACGCGGAAGTGGATACCGTGGTTGGGGTTACGATCCAATACGGCGTGCATTGCACGGTGGATGTGCAGCAACATGCCGTTGTCACGACACCACTGAGCCAGACCAGTGTTGGCACAGAAGCCGCCAGTCAGGTAGTCGTGCATGATGATCGGAGCGCCGATTTCTTTTGCGTATTCTGCGCGCTTGAACATTTCATCAGGAGTTGGAGCAGTTACGTTCAGGTAGTGACCTTTACGCTCACCAGTCTCCTGTTCAGCTTTCAGAGTTGCTTCCTGTACGAACTGGAAGCGATCGCGCCAGCGCATGAAAGGCTGAGAGTTAACGTTTTCGTCGTCCTTAGTGAAGTCCAGACCACCACGCAGACACTCATATACTGCACGGCCGTAGTTCTTCGCAGACAGACCCAGTTTTGGCTTGATGGTACAGCCCAACATTGGACGGCCGTACTTGTTCATCTTGTCGCGTTCAACCTGGATACCGTGGGGTGGACCGTTACAAGTCATTACGTACGCCAGCGGGAAGCGAACGTCTTCCAGACGCAGAGAGCGTACAGCTTTGAAACCAAACACGTTACCTACCAGAGAGGTAAATACGTTTACAACAGAACCTTCTTCGAACAGATCGATTGGGTAAGCAATGAACGCGTAGAACGCGTCGTCGTTGCCAGGTACGTCTTCGATCGCGTAGGCCTTACCTTTGTAGTGATCCAGGTCGGTCAGCAGGTCAGTCCATACGGTAGTCCAGGTGCCAGTTGAAGATTCAGCAGCAACCGCAGCAGCAGCTTCTTCGCGTGGAACGCCAGCTTGTGGAATAACTTTGAAACATGCCAGCAAATCACTCTCAGCAGGAGTGTAATTTGGCAACCAGTAAGTTTCGCGGTATTCTTTTACACCCGCGCTGTATTTCTTTTCTGCCATGGTAAGCATCCTCTCTAGTTTGCTTTTTCAATTGACTACCCCCGAAATGGTTGTAGCCTCTTAAAACCTTTTTGTTATTGCTTAGTGCGAAAATCTAAGTGCACTATATGCAAAACGAGACATATACAAAACTTAATAATTCTTATTCTTTACATTTACAGAAGCTTATACCTATGTAAAACGCTCAGCTTCTGCTTCACGGCGATTCCCCGTGGAACGAGAGCAATCCTACAAACAAATGTTGATTAACAAAACTTAATAATATTAATATTTGTTATTAACATAAGGTTATACATAGAGGATCATCCATGCATCTGACGCTACAGCAGTTGCGCCTGTTCGAGGCGGTGTCACGCCACCGCAGCTTTACCCGCGCCGCCGAAGAGCTGTTTTTGACCCAGCCCGCCGTGTCGATCCAGATCAAACGCCTGGAGGAACAAGTCGGACTTCCCTTGTTTGATCATGTAGGCCGCAAGATCTTTTTGACCCGTGCCGGCGAGGAGCTTTATTCCGCCAGCCTGGATATTCTCAACCGAGTCAGTCAGCTAAAACTCAGCGTGCAGGACCTGGAGGGCTCGGTAAAAGGACCGATGCTGCTATCGGTGGTCAGTACCACGCTGTATTTCATGCCGCACATGCTGGGCGCTTTTTTACAGCAATATCCCGAGGTCGACCCCAAACTGACCTTCACCAACCGGGAAATCGTTCTGCAGCGCCTGCAGGACAATCAGGATGACTTTGTGGTGATGGGACAGGTCCCCGAAGACAAGGATGTGGAAGCATTTCCGTTCATGGAAAACATTCTGGTGGTAGTCGCCCACCCTGGTCACCCGCTGGCGAAAAAGAAAAAAATCTCGCTGGAGCAACTGGCCAAAGAGCGTTTTATTGAACGCGAACTGGGTTCAGGTACCCGCAAGGCGACCGACCGGGTGTTCAATGAACAGGGCATGGTGATCGAACCCTATATGGAATTGGGCAACAGCGAAGCCATCAAGCAGGCGGTTATGGCCGGCCTGGGCGTGGCCGTGCTGTCGCTGCATTCACTGACACTGGAAATCAACGCCAACAAGCTGGTGGTGCTCAATGTTGAGCATTTTCCGATCAAGCGCCGCTGGTATGCAGTACACCTCAAAGGCAAGCGTCTGCCACTGGCTGCCCAGACCTTTTTGGATTTCATGCTGCAGAAGGGAAATCAAATCGTTGATGACTCTATGCGCATAATCAACGATAATTAGCCGTTTTTCGCGTCCTGTTCACAGACAACGCGTCAAGGTGTGGCTCGCTACGCGCCTCTAGTGTTTAAGGCCAACGCCATCGGTCTACAGATATAACAAACACTCGCTGCAGACCTGGCTCAAATGCAATGAACGAGACAACATGTCAAATATTTCTGAAGCAAAACTAGCGCTGCAACAACTCATTGAAGGCAATCTGCGCTTTGCTGCCAATTTACGCAACAAACAACCGCTGGCCTCGAGCAAGCGTGCAGAATTAATCGACGGCCAGGAGCCTTTCGCGGTTATCGTCGGCTGTTCGGACTCACGCGTTCCTGCGGAAATCGTTTTCGATCAGGGTTTGGGAGATTTGTTCGTTATCCGTGTTGCCGGCAACATCGTCGCGCCATCGCAGGTCGGCAGCGTCGAGTTCGCCATTTCACGGTTCAAAACCAAGCTGGTGGTGGTGCTGGGCCACTCCAACTGCGGCGCCATTAACTCCACGATTGATGAACTGCTGCATGGCGCCAATAACGACTCGGTGAATATCAAGTCGATTGTGGATCGCGTCAAGCCAGCGGTGCAGGGGCTGATGTGCGGCGCAGCGCACATGGATATCGCGACCTTACAGGATCAGGCGGTACGCGCCAATGTTCGCGCCTCGGTTCAGCACCTGAAAACCGGCTCAACGATCCTGGAGCGGGCCGTACTCAACGATAACTTGCTCATCGTTGGTGCCGAATATTCACTGGAAACCGGGATTGTCGATTTTTTCGACGGCGTCCCGGATTAATTCTACTCCAGCGGCGGCCAATCCAGTTCTGGCGTCAAAGAACCTGGCATGGCCGCCGGTTCGATTCGGGGATCACTCCCTCCGCCCAGCAGCCACTGTATCCTGGCATTCAGCGACACCCCATAAAGATCATTTTCACTGGTGCCCAATATATCCACCTTGGTCACCCAGCGATACCGCAAGCCCGCCTGCAGCGCCAAATGCTTGCTCAGTGGTACGTTCAACCCCAGGCCCGGCTCCAGCAACACAAACCGATCACGCACTGCCGGATACTGGGACAATGCGTTGGCCTTGCGCAGCATCTGCCCGGCACCGACAAATAATTCGTTATAAATTCCAACCTCACTCTGGGCGTCGTACACACGCATAAAACTTCCGCCCAACTGCGCAAACCGACCGTACAGAGGGCTGACTTCCTGTCGCGACACCCAACCTTCCACCCCGATCCGTGCTTCCTGGTTCAACAGCCAATGCGCATTTCCCCCCAGCATTGGCGTGGGGTTGCCGTCAATGCTGTTCACCTGCACACCCGGAGAAAACGCCAATACCGCCGATGCGTCGCTGCTGATCAATGCCAGCGCAAATATTGCACTCAGTCTAAAATTATTCATGCGACCTCCATCACCTGAGCGCATTATCCGCCAAAACCCAGCGTAGTCAGAAGTGTTTCTGTGATTGACCCGACGGCCAACACAGGTAATAATCCGCGCTATGAGAAGATCATCTGAACAACGTAAGTATATAGGGCTGGACAAAGATACCAACCAGGGCATGACTGCCACTGGCCGCATCATCCGTGATGCATGGGTATTCGGTTTGATTCCAGAAGGCACGACCTGCGAAGGCTGGCTGATCCAGGGTATTGAAGACCTGTGGGGCAAAGTCAACGCCGAATGGGAAAAGTACGGTTTCCTGGTTTCCAGTTTACCGCCTGAATTGCTCGAGCGTCACACTCGCATCCACGCCGATGCGTTTGAGAAAGCCAAGCAATCCGGCTGGGATCCCGACACCGAAATCGCTGCCGAAGATTAATCCCGTCCACCGTTTTCGTTACATACAAACAGCCCCGCATCGCGGGGCTGTTTGCTTTTGAGCGTCACGCCAAACGAACCTAGCGGTAGATGTACACCGCACCACTGTCCTTGAGCAGGTTGCTGTCCGCGCCGTCTATGCCGACCGCATCCCCGTCTTCCAGCGGTGTGCCCAGCAGCAACTGGCCATTATCCAGCGCCAGGCTGTGGCCCAAACCATCCCCAGCGCCCGCATTGGTCGCCTTTAGCTGAAGTTGCTGCTGCCACAAGCCATCGCGACGCATAAACACATAGCCCGCCCCTGCGCCGCTGCCCGCACCACTGGCGCCGATCACCACGGTATCACCCTGGATAGCGACGGCCGTACCAAATTTTTCCTGGCTGACTGGCTTACCGGCTTTCAGCTTGGCCTGCTCCCGCCATGCGCCGTTGACGCGCTGCATCACATAGACCGCGCCAGAATCCGCCACAGAGCTATCTTCACCGACCGCACCGATTACCAAACTATCCGCATCCAGCGCCACACTGCCACCGAATTGATCACCGGCACGTGGTCCGGCCAATACGCTCTGCTGGCTCCACACGCCACTGCTGCGAGCAAACAGATATACCGCACCGCTGTCGATGCCGGCCTTACCGTCATCCAGTGGCGCCCCCACCACGGCGATGTCCTCGCCCAGCACCACGGCTGCACCAAACTGCGCGCCAGCAACGGCATTGGCGGCAGTCAAATGCGCCTGAGACTGCCAGCGGCCCTGCGCATCGCGAACAAAAATATCCACCGCGCCTGCCTGCTTGGCGGCACTGCCAACCATCAGCGTGTTATCGCGCACATCCAGTGCACCACCAAAGCCGCTGTTCGTCACGCCTGTGAGTTTAAATTCCTGCTGCCACTGCGACGCAACACGACGATACACATACACCGCGTCCGCTCCCGCTGCGCCTATCGCCAACACGCCACGATCAATCGCGACTGCCGAACCAAATAAATCCTCTGCACCAATATCTGTCGGCTTTAGGTAAACCACTTGAGTCCAGCGCGCCAACGCATCCTGCTCAAACACGTACACACCGCCGGCATTGACCGCGTTATTGTTGTCATGCCCGCTGGGCACACCGTCTGCCAGTGAATCACCGTCTTCATGGCGTGCGCCAATCACCAGCGTTTGGCCATCCATCGCCAGCGCATGACCAAATTCATCGCCAACATCGGTATTGGACGCTTTGAGGTAATGCGATAGATGGGCAACAAAATCAGTGCGTGTCTGCCGTACAACATCCACGGTATACAACTGCCGGGTCACGCCATCTGCGGCCGTCACTTCCAGTTGCAACTGATTATTGCCTTCCTGCAACGCGAGATACCCGCTGGGCTGCCCACTGGGCACTGCATTGCCGTTAATTTTCAGTGCCGCCTTGGCATCGTTGGTTGTCGCACTGATGCGCACTGCCGAGGCCAGATACGGCACTGTCATGTGATACGCCGTTTGGCTGGCGGTGAATGCGCTATCGAGCTTGCCCTGCAGCGGCATTAACGCGACCAGCGACGCATCCGCCGATGCACGCGAGACACTGCCCTTCACCAACGCGCTGCGAGTTACGAAAATGTTGTAGGTTTTGAACGAACCATCGGTCAAGCTAACCACCGTACTGATGGTATTTTCACCCACATTCAACGGAATATCCGCACTCGACGAACCGGACGCAGTACGCCAGCCATTCACCGTAATCGTTGCACTGGTGCTATTGACCACTGGCGTTACCCGGTATGTGCTGACACTGTTGGAAACCGTACTGGTATAAGAAGTAACCGCACTGTCAAATGTCGGCGACAATGATCCCGCCGACGGCGTCAAACTGAGCAGATATACCTTGCCAAAATCGGCCTGGCGCACCACCGTCACGGTGTAACTGACACTGGTCGCACCGTTTTCTGCAGTCACCGTCACGGTAAAGATATTGTCGCCCACCTTCAGTGCCGTCGCCGGACTGGGCGTACCCGACGCCACATACAAACCATTCACCTTGATCGTCGAGGTCGTGTCTACGGCATATGGCGTCAGCATAAAACTGATCACGCTGTTGGGCACCACCACCATGTAGGAAAAAACATCCGCAGCAAATGCAGGCAACAAACTGCCGGTGTTTTTGGGCGGCAACAGGGTTTGCAGTGACGTACTGGCGCTGGCTGCACGGTTCACCACCACGCTGTACGAGCGCTGGGTCACACCATCAGCTGCGGTCACCAGAATGGTCACGTTATTGGGGCCCACATTCAGCGGGATATTCGCGCCGGAAGCCACTGTCGCACCATTGGCGGTAATTTGCGTTACCACACCTTCCACATAGGTGATCGGCGTCACCGCAATACTGCTGACGGTATTGGCCAGCGCTACAGAATACGACACTGTGTTGGGAGAAAATCCGGGTGATAATGTCCCCGTGGACAAGCTAATTCCATCCAAAGTAGCGTCGGTAGGGATTACCGTGATGTTATAGCTTGTCATCGACGAACCATCTGCCGAAGTCACATTGACCGTGATCACACTGGTCGCACCCGACAAAGCGATGCTGGCACTGGGGCTGCCACTGTTCACTACCGCACCATTCACCTGCACGGTCGAACCCACCATGCTCACTTCAGGCACCAATGTCAGACTACTAACCTGGTTGGATACCCTCAAATCGTATGAAGTCACTGCTGGATTAAACGCTGGCGACAGCACGCCACTGGACAGGCTTAACCGAGACAAATTGGCCGTTTGTCCGCTGTCGACGTTCACTGTGAGGTTATACAACCGCTTGGTGCTGTAATTCTGCGCCGTTACCTCAATGGGAATAACATTGCTGCCCGACTGCACCGTCACGCTGTAGGGACTGCCACTAGGGGTAATGACATTTTTGATCTTCACCGATGCCGTCGTGTCCGCCAGTACCGGGGTAATCGCTACGGAAGTTGTATTCCAGGGCACATCAACGCTGTACTCAGTCAGCGCCGCATTAAAATTGGGCGAATAGTTCAGCCCTGCCACTGTCAACGACGCCAGATCCGCGTTGCCAGCGCCTTCGCGGTACACGGTAATCAAATAATTTTTGTTACTCAAACTGTCGCTGGAGGTCACCACCACATTGATCGCCTTGGTCGCCCCCGCCGCCAACGCGATACTCTGGCTGTTTTGGCCGGAAATCACCGGGCTGCCATCCACGGTAATCGTCGCGCCCGCAGTCTGCGCCACCGGCACAATCTGTATCGAGCCGGTGTCATTGGCTACGCGCAAATTGTAGACCGTCGTTCCAGCACTGAAATCAGAAAGCAGATTCACGGTGTAATCGAGCGTACCGGCCAGTAGCGCTTTGGCCTGCACACCGCCAGCCAAAACCGCCAGGCTGGCCAAGTCCGAGGTTGCCAAACCGCTACGGGTAATTACCACTTTGTAGACACTACTGCTCTTGCCATCACTGCTAACCAGCTTGATCAACGCGTCATTCTGGCCAACCGTCAGCGGCAGTACATATCCCGCGCCGCCGCTGGCAACATCGCCGTTAATCGTCATACTGTTGGTGGCATCGGTCAGGGCCGGTGTCAGGGTGATGCTGCTGACACTATTGTCCACGTTCACTGCGTACAACTTGGTGCCGGACGAGAACGCCGGACTGAGCACTCCCGACGACACCGTCAATCCCGACAGCGACACCGTTGCCGATCCCTGGCGAGTGACTGTCAGGGTATAGTCACGCTGGGTCACGCCATCCTCGGCAGTGACCTGAATGGGAATAACATTCGCGCCTTCTGCCAGCAGCAGCGGATCCGAACTCTGACCGTAAAGTACCGGCAGAGTGTTCACTTTCATGGTAGCCACCACGTCCTGCGGCTGAGGCGCAACACTGATGCTGGAGATTGCGTTACCCACCGAGGCCGTCAACTCGGACACCCCCGCACTAAACGGCTGCAACGTGCCCTCGGATAAACTCACACTGGCCAGCGATGCGTTACTCTTAGGCAAGCGCACCACGTTAATCGTATAGGTTTTCTGATTCAGACCATCCTGTGATTTAACCGCCACGTTGATAATATTTTTACCCAGCCCAAGACCAATGTACGGACTGAGCGTGCCCGAGGTCACCGCCTCGCCGTTAACAGTAATGCTCGACCGCAAATCCGTAGCCACCGGCAGCAGTTGCACTTGATAAACACCGTTATCTACCGTTTGGGTATATTCACGCTGCTGGGTGTTAAACAACGGGTCCAAGGTGCCAGTAGACAAACTCAAATTCGCCAGCGATGCCACGTTGGATAACTGCCCCTGCCATTGAGGTGCAGTGCCTCGCTCGACAGCTAAAATGTAATTCCGCTTGGAACGCCCGTCCTGCGCCGTCACCCTGATCCCGATGACATTACTGCCCAAAAACAAAGGAATCGCCTGACTAGGTTCGCCACTGGCAAAGGTTCTGCCGTTAATGGAAATGGTCGACGTCGAATCTTGAGCAGTTGCCGTCAATTGAATGGTTTCAACCGTGTCTGCAACATTGGCCGAATAGTCATAGAGCGTGGGAAGAAATTGCTCGTTGGTCTGGCCGGTGCTGAGCGTAAGATTGCTCAAAAATGCATTTTCGCTGGCATCGCGCAGGATGAACACGCTGTAGCTGAGCTGGGTAACTTCGTCTTCGGCCAGCACTTTGAAAGTAAGCATGTTGTCGCCCACCGCCAAAGGTACGGGCGCACTGGCCAGACTGTTGGGCACGATCTGGCCATCCAACAAAATTTTGGCACGATCGTCTTCGGGAACAAGGGTAAACTGGACTGAGCTGACTTCAAAAGGCACCCGACTGACGTAACTGCGTACATCGCGCGCAAAAGGCCGATCCAGATCACCGTCGGACATGACCAAACCACTCAGAAACGCGTTGCCCGACCTGGCATCCACGGGCACACCGCTGAGAGAACAGCCAGCCAACGCCAAGAACACGAGTAAAAACCAGAATAAGCGCATCAGTTCTCCGCCGCAAAAACCCGGACTTTAACGAGGTATATCGTCCAACCGCCGCGATTTGTTACCCTGGAATGAATCCAGCCTGACCCCAACCCTTGATACTAACGGAACACGTACACCGCACCGGCATCCGTGGCACTGTCGTTACTGGCATTGTTCACGCCCATCGAAGATCCATCTTCCAGGTACGAAGCACAAACCACCGTATCGCCATCCAGCGCATTGATCCGACAAAACTGATCCGAAACGCTGTTATTGTGCGGTTTGAGGTAAAACCGCTGCGTCCAAACCCCGTTGCTGCGCACAAACACATAACCCGCCCCGGCATCCGTCACGCCGTTGTTGCTGGCGTCACCGTTTACACCCGTATTGCCACCGTCCTCACCCAAGGCACCTACCAGCAGATTATTCCCGTCAAGGTGCACAGACAAACCCAACTGATCCGATGGGCCTGCGATACTGGTTTTGAGCAGGGTCTGCTCGCTCCAGGCACCACTGTTACGCACAAACACATAAACTGCCCCGGAGTCGGTGGTCGAACTATCCTGCTTGGTTGCCCCCGCCACCACCGTGTCTCCAGAAATATCCACCGCCAATCCCGTGCGCAAATCGGCATTAATCGCCGTCACAGCCTTCAAGCGTGCCTGCTGTGCCCACAAACCACTGTTTCGCACAAACACATAGGCCGCGCCGCTGTCATTAAACCCGCTGTCCTCGTACGGCGCCCCCACCACAATGGTTTCACCGTCCACCGCCACATCGTAACCAAACTGTGCCGAACCACCGGGATTGTCCGCCTTGAGGTAAGCCTGCTGCCCCCAACTGCCACCGCTACGCACAAATACGGTAGCCGAGCCTGCGTTCGTGGATGACAGATTGGTATAACCACCCGTCGCACTGTTTTGCACCCCGCTGTCAGAGCCATCATCCCAAGGCGTCCCCACCACGATCACATCGCCGGAAATATCCACCGACCAGCCAAACGACGGGTTCAGCGCATTCACTGCCGGTTTGAGATAAGCGGTTTTACTCCACACCCCGCTGGAGCGTTCAAACACAAACACCGCCCCGGAGTCATAGCCAGCGTCATAGTTGGTTTCTGCGCCATTCACTCCCGTCGACGAACTGTCTTCACGAGGTGAACCCACCACCAACACATCGCCCTGTAACGCGACGTCACTACCGAACTGATCGCCTGCATCCAGCGACGCGGGTTTCAGATAGGCCTGTTGCGACCACGCACCCGCCGCATCGCGCACGAAAATGTACACTGCACCGGCATCTGCCGCTAAATTGTTGTCCGCACTGCCCGGATAACCATCGGCACTGGCATTGCCATCTTCCTGCCACGCCCCCACCGCCAGGGTATCGCCAGACAGCGCGACGCTGTAACCAAAATTATCACCCGCTCCGGTGTTGCTGGCTTTGATGTATGCCTGTTGGGCAAAACTGGCCAGCGCCGCACGCGCAACGTTGATAGCGTATGTTTGGCTGGTTACTCCATCACTGCCGGTAACATCAATGCTGATCAGCGTGTCGCCCCCCTCCAGCAGGCTGATGGCCTGACTGGCCTGTCCGGAAGCCACGCTCACACCGTTCACTTTAATGGTGGTCGCCTGCTGCGCCGCAGTGGCAATGACTTTCACGTCTGGCTGCAAATAACCAAAATTCGCGCTGTAGTTACGCTGCGCGGTCTGGAAAACCTGGTCCAGATGACCCACGCTCAGGCGCAAATCCACCAAATCGGCATTGATCTGGCTGGCCGGCAAGCGCTTGATAGTCACGGTATAGCGCTTACTGGCGCTACCATCCTGAGACACCGTATCCACCAGCAGCGTGTTATCCCCAACCACCAGCGCCATAGTCTGACTGGGGTTGCCGGGCACTACGCTGATGCCATTGACCTGCAACTGCCCCAGCGTACTAACCCCTGTTGCCACCGCATAAATGCTGCTGACGGCATTATTCACCTCGACCGCATAATCGGTCACCGCACCGTCGAATACCGGTGTCAACGAGCCACTGGACAGTGACAGGGTTGCCAAATTCGGATTGCTGCTGGCAGCGCGATATACCACCACCGAATAATTTTTTGTTGTCACACCATCTTGCGCGGCCACACGTATCGATATGCTGTTATTGCCCGTGTTCAGCGCAATCGGGCCGCTGCTGTTACCCGATGCGACCACCGCTCCGTTTACCTGGATACTCGCCTGCGCAAACGTTGCCGTGGGCGTAATTGTCACGGAGCTCACGCTGTTGGCTACATTCAGCGAGTAAGCTGTCACGCCCGAGGCAAACGACGGCGTCATTCCACCTTGTGACAAACTTAAACCCGATAACGTGGCATCGTTACTGGCCGCACGCTCGGCGGTCACCGTATAGGTACGCGGCGTCGAACCATCTTCGGGCGTTACCACCACAGAAATAATATTGCTACCCACGTTCAAACTTATTGCACCGCTGGTCGCTCCGGACGCCACACTGACACCGTTAACCTTGATGCTGGCACCCACGGCATCGGCAGTGGGCGTCAGCGCCAGGGTCGTCGCACTGTTTGGCAGTGTCAGGTTATAGGCAAGCACTGCTGAACTAAACGTCGGACTGAGCACACCTTGCGAGGGCTGCAATGAAATCAGGTCTTTATTGCTGGCAGAAGGACGATGCACATCCAGGGTGTAGAGCTTCGTTGTCACATTATCCTGAGCAGTGACCCGCACAGGGATCGAATTGTTGCCCACGACCAGGCTGACACTCACCCCTATCCCTGAGAAGGTAGACACATTTCCTACCTTAACCGTTGCGCTGGAATCACTGAGCGTAGGTGTCACATTCAGCGATGTGGCAGATGACAGAACTTCCAGGAGATACGCGGTTTTAGCGCTGTCGAATACTGGGCTAAGACTTCCCGAGGACACCGCCAAACCACTTAGATCCGCATTTTCTGCACCCGCGCGGACAACCGTCACCGTATAGGTTCTGGTGGACGCATCACTGGCGGTCACAACCACATCAATCGCATTATTGCCCACCGCCAATGCCACCGGTGAACTCACCACACCAGAGACAACCGCCACATTCGCCACGGTCAGCGTCGATGCAGGATCTACTACGGTCGGGGTAAAACTAATCTGGCTGGTGGTGTTACCCACACTGAGCGTGTAACTGCTAGTACCACGCGAAAACGCCGGCGTTAAACTGCCCAGTGACGGCACCAATGAATTCAAATCCGCCGTCACACCGGCACGATTTACGCGCACAACATACGCCTGCGAAGTCTGGCCATCCGCACTGGTTACCGTCACCGGAATATCATTTGCGCCCACATTCAGCGAGATGGATCCACTGGCATTACCGCTGGGGACAACCCCACCATTGACCCGTATCACCGCAGTGCCGTCGACAGCCGTTGGCGTCAACGTCAACGAAGATGTCGCATTAACTACATCGATGGAGTAACTCAGTGTCGTCGATGCGAATACGGGATTAAGCGCGCCTGCAGAGGGCACCAGCGACAGTAAATTCACATTGGCGCCACCCTGACGGATCACCATGATGGAATAATTTTTTTGACTACGGCCATCTTGCGCCGTCACAACAACATCAACTTGGTTTGTCCCCGTCACCAGGCTGATGGTACGACTGGGCTGAGTTGCACTCAGGGTAGTGCCATTCACCACAACCGACGCCTGGCTGTCGAGCGCAGTAGGCGTAATCGTCAAACTGGCAATCGCATTGGCCAGGGTCATGCTGTAGGCGTATACATCGGCGCTAAACACGGGTGAAAGGCTGCCCTGCGAAACGAGCAAATTGGCCAACAACGCATCGGTACGCGCTTGACGATAAATCCTGATCGAGTAGCTTTGCGAGGTTTTGCCATCTTGCGCGGTCACCAGAATAGCGATAACCGTTTCAGCACCGGCGACAAGTGTAATAGGCGAACTGGGTGAACCTGACGCGGTAATCACGCCATTGACCTGGATCTGCGCACCATCAGTATTGGCCACCGGCGTCACCATCGCGTGGGTCACGTCAGGCCCGACTGTTTGCGTATAGCTGTAACCGTTGGACACGAACGATTGATCCATCGCCCCACTGGACAGCAATAGGTTTTTCAGCGTGCCATCATTACTCACCGCCACTGGGTCTGCCCGGGTAACGGTCACGGTATAAGTCTGCTGCTTGCGGCCATCCTGCGCCGTCACCGTGACACCGATGATGTTACTACCAACGAACAGCGGCACCACCTGGCTGGCACTGCCCGAGGCCACCAATATCCCATTGACCGTCACCGATGCCGTAATCTGCTCAACACTGGGAATCAACGCGACGCCTTCGGTTTCAAAGGGAACCCTGGCGGTATACGAAAAAATATTGGGTAGGAAATATTCGTTCAGACTGCCACCGGACAACATCAAACTGTCCAAATTGGCATTACGTCCGGGTTCACGAATGATGGTGAAATGATAGTTACGCGAGGTCACTTCATCGGGGGCAATCACTTTTACGCGAATGACGTTTTCACCGACTTGCAACGGAATTTCACCGCTGTAGCGGCCGCTGCCGACTTCGATATCGTTCACATAGGCTACCGCATGCAAGTCAGCGGTCTCGGGACTGATCTTGATACTGGTGACATCATTGGCCACCGCTGCCGTGTAGGTATCGACGTTGCGTCGAAACTCACGATTCAACACTCCATTAGACAATGTCACATTATTCAGGTACGCATTGGCACTGGTTGCCCCAATGGGCACCCCTCCGCCACCACATCCGCCCACTAACAGCAGGAGTAGTAACACCGATAGCCAACGCATCAACATTCACCCACCGCATATCTGCGGCCATACCACCAGCCATGCAAAAAGTATCGTCCTGTTTACAGTTTCCTTTCAGACGCCCCCTGCGCACCAAGTGCCAAATACGTCACAGTTTATCGCGCTTTGCCAAGCGACAAACCAGCAATCGCCGAATTCTCAACCAAATTCAGGAAATCGTTCCAAACCCGCCCTGCTACTGCAGCAAAACATCAATAACCGTCTGTACCATATCACCACCAACCCCGTCCGTATCCAGATAGGTTGCGCGTACATCGTAGGTCGCGCCGCTTGCCAAACCTGTGATGGTGGTTGTATATGCATCGGACACGTGGCCAGTATTGCTCACCCATGTCGTCCACGCGCTATCCGTGGCCAGTTTATATTCCACTGTGTAGGTGTTGTCCGCGTTGGCGTCACTACTGTACGGCATAGTCACCAAAATGGATGTCGCCGATGCCTTCCGTGCTGTCACAATACCTGCATTGGTGTAATTCTCACTGCCGGACTGCATTTCGTAAGCGCCACGATCATAGAAATTGCTACCGTCGGCACCCACTCCGGCAACATCTACCGCCCGGAAATAACCCCGCACATCGACTGTTTGTGGCGAACTGCTGGAAGGAACTGAATCAATGGCCATTGATGGATATGTCACCCCAGTATCTGGACAGCTCACCTCTGGCGTATTGGCATTCAGGCACAGCCGGTAATCTCCCAGCGAAGTCGGGGTCGCGCCTACTGCCTGCTGCAAATCAACGAACGCCGGATCAAACATCAAATTATTACTGCCACTGCCAGTCCAACCGTCCTGAATAACCGAGTAATTCAGCGTGACCGTACCCAGTTTGTTGAGCTGATCATCGCCATCCCCTGTTGTTGCAGCGGTATTACCATACAGGATGCTGTTGTTAATCATCGTTGAGCCACCAGCCACATAAATGCCCGCGAAATCCTGCGATGCGTTACCAGCCACCGTCACGTTGGTCAACGCACTGGTGGTGGTCGTACCGGCCAAATGAATGCCGCCGCCATCGCGACCACAGCACACGGTGACACTGGTCACGTTGCCGCTAACGACACTGTTGGTCATGGTCAGGTCTGCATTGCTAAACAAACCACCGCCGTCATTGCTGGCCGTATTACCGCGAATTTCAGTTCGATCAATCACCAGCGCCGCCGTTGCATAAATACCTCCACCATTGCTGGAAGCAGTAACATTCTCGTTAAATTGACTGAAACTGATCACGCTGCCGGTGTTCACCCACAAACCACCACCCGAGCCCTGACTTAGACGATTACCGTTAGCCTTTACGTTGGTTAAATTGAGTGGCGCTCCGCTGGCATAAATACCACCGCCTCCAGTTTTCTGATCGTTGAAGCTTGCACTGGTGTCACTGATACTGGTAATTCCCGCGATGTTCAGCAAATACATACCACCACCAAAACTGAACGGATTACCCACGGTATTGTTGCTGTCAAAATTACTACCGGAAATCGACAAAGTCGCCGTTGCGGAACCGTCCATGTACAAACCGATACCGCCGTAATTACTGCTGTTATGACTAATGTTGGAATCAACAATCGAGGTTGAACCGCCGGTAATCCAAACACCGGCACCGCCCCCCTGAGTAGTAGAATTATTTTCCACATTCACCGTTTGCAATGACAGAGGTGATGCACTGGCATAAATACCGCCACCACCCGACTTGGCCGTGTTACCCGTGATATTGCTGCTGGTAATCGTAGTCAACGTCGGCGTATTGAGAATGGTCACACCTCCGCCGTAATTGTTCGGCGCGGTGTTACCGTTGATAGTGATATTGGCAATGGCCAAACTACCGCCGGCACTGCCATCAAATGAAACGCCTGCCGCTCGGCCATAAACTGAATTGCCACTGATTGTACTGCTGCCCACTCCGGAAGCATTGATATTGAGCGAGCTTCCATTCTTAGCCAGAATGGCGCCGGCCTCACCTTGCACAACCGAATTGTTATCAATGTGCGTCACGCCGGTAATCGTCATGCTGGAATGATCCAGCATAATACCGCCTGCACCAAATTTGCTGGTGTTGCTGCTAACACTGCTGTTGTGCAAAACAATCTCGCCAGTATTGTTTTGCGCCAGAATGCCTGCGCCAACGCACGTCGCATTCAAACCCTGAATTTGATTATTGGTGATCACGCTGTTGCTGATAGTCACTCCCGAGCCATTGGTAATCACCACACCACGACTGGCACAACCGTTGGCGTATCCATTATCGATAGTAAATCCATCCAGCACCGCCGACGCCGCACCATTGAACGTCACTACGGGTGCGTTGGTGTAGTTGCCTATCAATGACGTAAGGGCCGCACCATTTTTGGAACGAATCGTCAGACTCTTGCTGCCGATGGTAATCGCCTCGGGATAACTGCCATTGCTCACCTCAATCAGCGTGCCTGCAGCAACACCATCAACCGCACTTTGTATTGTGCTGTAATCACAACCGGCGCTGCACACCGTTTTGGTTGGAACAATCACGGTGTAATCAACCGTGGCGTAGATTTCAGTCACCCGCAGTGCCGAAGGGCCAGTGCCAATACGATCCACCGCGATTTGCAGATTATCGATATCGGCTAAATCCAGTGTGCCACCGGCAGAATCGGTGGTGAATTTGGATGAAGACACCAGCACATAGGAACCCGCCGTTACCGACGTTGCGCCTTGCCACACGGTGTTTACACCATCGGTCATGTAGCCGATATTCACATCCTGAGTAGTGCTGGTATTTTTCACTACCGCATGCACTGTCACGCCATTGATGGCCACGTTCGAAAGTCCAGTGGCATCATCCATGTCCATCCAGAATTTCACCGTCGGCCCGGTACAGCAGCGCGATGCATAACTGGTATCACCATCATTACTGTCCATCGCGTCCGCCCAGGTACCTCCCGTCACGCTGTAACTTCCGGGATTATTCGCCAGACTCGACGGATGCAAAATCAGCGCGGTGCTGCTACCCGCTGCACGAGTGATATTCAGCGTATAGGTTTTGCTGGTAATGCCATCTTCCGCCGTGACAATCACTTTCACGACATTTGTGCCAACCGCTAAATTCACACTGTTCGCACTGCCCGACGCGGTCGCCGCACCAGCAACGGTGATACTGAAATACTTGCTGTCGTTGGCCGTAGGCGTGATCACCAATGCACTGACTGAATTGGCAACCGACACGCTGTACGATGTCGTCGCTGCAGCAAATGCAGGTAAGAACACACCGTTGGAAATCGTCAGCGCTGCCAGATTGGCATCCGCAGCCGGTGCTGCGCGATTAACCGTTACCGCATAGGTTTTACTGGTGGTGCCATCCTCCGCAACCACCACGGTGTTGATGGTATTGGCACCAACATTCAAGTTCAAATTATTACTGACGGTGCCTGACAACACATCCGCGCCATTGATCTTCAGACTGGTCGCATTAAGATCAGCGAGCGTCGGCGTCACCGTCAACGATGCGATAGCGTATGGCAGATTTTGGCTGTACGTCGTCGTACCTGATGAAAACGCCGGCAGCAACGCACCGCTGGAAAAAACCAGATTGCTCAGGTTCGCATTGCTGCTACCCAGACGGGTGATATTAAGCACATAGTTTTTGGAATTGATGCCATCTTGCGCGATGACGGTAACGTTGATCGCATTCAGTCCAGTGATCAAATTAATCACCGCCGATGGCTGGCCACTGGTGACCGCCACGTTGTTAATTTTAAGCGAGGACACGCTCAACTCGGTCGATGCCGTCACCGTCACCGAGGTGATGGTGTTGGCAACCAACTGGTTATAACTGGTAACCGATGCCTCGAACGCGGGCGAATACGCGCCAGTGGAAATCTGCAACGCCGACAAATTGGTATTGGTGGACGCCGCTCGCGTCACCGCCACCGTGTAGGTTTTACTGCTGCCATTTTCCGCCATCACCATCACGCTAATGGTATTGCTGCCCACCGCCAGCGACACTGGCGTGCTGGCCGCCGCATTGTTCACCAGCACACTGGCTTTGTTGTCTGCCAGCGTCGGTGTTAGCGTCAACGTCGAAACCGTGTTGGCCACAGCTGCAGTGTAACTTGTGGTTGCAGCATCAAACACCGGGCTGAGCGTGCCACTGGAAAGTGTCAACGCACTCAAGTTTGCATTGCTCGACAGACCCGATGAACGCGTCACTGTCACGCTGTAGATTTTTTGCGTAACACCATCGCTGCCAGTCACCACCACGGTAATCGTGTTGTTGCCCACATTCAAGGCAATTGAACCGCTGCTCGCACCAGAAGCTACTGCAACATTATTGACCTTCATTGTCGCGGCCGGATCAACCAGCGTTGGCGTCACCGTCACACTGGACACGTTATTGGCCACGCTTTGCGAATACGCCGTGGTGCCCGAGGAAAATGGTTGTCCCATGGCGCCAGTAGACAACGCCAACGAAGCCAGATCGACATTCACAACACTGGCGCGGGAAATGTTGACCACATAGGTGTTGGTCGTCACCCCGTCTTGCGCAATAACTTGCACTCGGATTTGATTACTGCCGGGGCTGACCGCCACGCTACTGGCCACACCACCGGGAACACCCAGGCCATTGATTTTGACCGTCGCTGCGTTGTCCGCCAATACCGGCGTCAACGACACACTGTGAACCGTATCCGCCACCGACAGTGAATAGCTGAACACACCCGCAGAAAACGCCGGACTCATCCCCGCCGGCAACAACACCAGATTGCTCAAATCCGCATTGGTGCGCGCCTGACGTTTCACCAGCAGCGTGTAATTTTTCTGCGTAAAACCATCTTCCGCCGTCACCAGCACAGTGATCGGATTGTCACCCACATTCAGCGCCACATTACTGCTCTGTCCATCCACCGCCACACTGCTGTTAACCGTTACACCAGCCCGGCTATCGACCAGTTTTGGCGTCAACGCCAAACTGGAGACATTATTGGCAACGCTGGCGGTGTAGTAAGTTACGCTGGGAGAAAATGCCGGCGACAATGTCACCCCGTTCGCATTCAAACTGAACAAATTTGCATTGTTACTGCGCAACACCACATCGGAACGCGTCACCGTCAGACGATAAACTCTTTGCGTCCAGTCATCTTGCGCCGTTACCACCACGCTGATGGCGGTACTTCCCACCGCCAGGGAAATCGACGCACTGGTTTGGCCGGAATTCACCGGTATGCCATTGACCGCAATGGTTGAATTGGCTGACTCCGAGGTAGGAACAAGACTGATGCTGGAAACCGCATTCGGCACGGTCGCCGTGTATTCCAGCAGATTGGTATTGAAAGATTGATCCAGTGTGCCAGTAGACAGTGTCAACCCCACCAGATTGGCATTCACGCCGGCCTCGCGGGTCACCACAAACGTGTAGGCTCGCTGGGTGCGTCCATCGGCCGCCGTCACCACCATGACGATGACGTTACGTCCGATCTCCAACGGAAAAGCCGGACTGGGACGCCCTGTCACCACGGTCTGGCCATTAATGGTAATCGTCGAATTGGGATCTTCCGCCGCAGGCGTCAGGGTAAAGCTGGTGACATTATTGGCCACGCTGGCGGTGTAGTCAGTAGTGTTGCGATCAAATGGCTGATCCAGCGTGACATCGTCCGACAGGATCACCTCGGTCATGTAGGTATTGGCGCTACTGCTTCCTCCATGCTCAGCACTACCGCACGCAGTCAGCAGCACCAGGAGCAAGAAATAACTGATCCACCGTAACAATCGTCCCACACCGTCTACTCCGACTGGCCTGACACAAACACAACTATACCTGTTGCAACAGCAACCTGGATACGTTGGATATCGGCATAGAGACCTGCATCAAGCATCAATAAAACCCTAACCCGTTCACACTTTTCCCCGACCTGGTTAAAAAAGAGGCCCCTTGCGGGGCCTCGCGCATGCACTGTTTTTTCGCAAGGTGATTATTGGAAGATGTAGGCGGCACCGGCGCTGGCAGCAGCGTCATCATAAGTGGCAGCTAGCGGGTCATTATTAACACCGGTGTTACTGCCATCTTCCAGACGTGATCCAACGACCATTACAGAACCGTCCACATCCACACCAACGGATGGATAGTTGGTGCCGATTGGACCACCCAGCTCATCACCAGCAGTGTTGTTGATCACTTTTACGAACTTGTTATGTACCCAGCTTGTACCATTCCATACCAAGACATAGGCCGCACCCGACTGCAGGGACGTGTTATCAGCCTGCGAACCACCAACCGTAGTGGCAGCACTGTCTTCACCTGGGGCAGTGATCACCAACACGCCATCACCCAGGGCCAGGCTACGGCCAAAGAAGTCATTGGCTTCAACTTCAGTCGGGGTATTGGCACGAATACGCTGGATTTCGGTCCATACACCGCCACTGCGGGTAAACGCGTAGACCGTACCTGCACCGTATTTCCACTCTTTGGTGGTATCAGTCAGGATGCTGGCCTCATGGGGAGAGGCAATGATCAACATGTCGCCCTTGATATCAATGGCATGACCAAACTGGTCGTTGATGTTTGCATCGCTCGCCTGCAGACGTGTTGGGCTGCCGCAGGTAGCGCCGTTATAGGTGAACACATAAGCCGCACCCACATTGGACGAACCACCCACATTTTCCAGGGGGGCGCCCACTACCAGCGTGTCACCGCTCAGCCCCAGCTCGAAACCGAACTCATCACTGGTCGCAGGACTAGTGGCTTTCAGGAATTCACCAGCACTCCAGATGCTACCGCTGCGAGTAAAGGTATAGGCCGCACCGGACTGAACCGCAGTGGTGCCTTGATAATAAGCACCCACGGCTGCGTGATTGCCAGACAACGCCACACTGATACCGAAACGATCACCATTGGTGGTATTGCTGGCCTTCAAGAAGGCTTCCAGCGCCCAGGCGGTACCAGTACGTTTGTACACATACACCGCACCGGAACTGCCTTTAGTGCTGTCATTCCAAGCCGCTGGGAAACCGGCCGCATTGGTTACATTAGTCACGTTACTGTCTTCACGTGGCGCACCAACCAGAATCGTATCGCCTTCGATATCAACGGCGTAGCCGAAGTTGTCGTCCAGATCGGTATCTGGGGCCTTGATATATGCCTGCTGACTCCACAAACCGGTCACGCTGTCCTTGACGAACACATAGACCGCACCACTGTTACTTGCACAGTTCAGGTTAGTCGTACCGCAATCATCCACCTGATTGCCATCAATACCGGTTGCTGCGCTATCCTCGAAAGGTGCGCCCACCACCATGGTATTGCCGGAAATCGCTACCGCCGTACCAAACTCATCCAGGGTTTCGCTGTTGGATGCCTTGATGTAGGCACGCTGGGCAAAACTGGCTGCAGCTTGACGAGTCACATCAATGGTATAGGTCTTGGTAGTCACCAGGTCCTGGGCAGTCACCACAACATTGATGCTGGTCACGGCACCGGCTGTCAGCGCAACAGACTGGCTGAGTGTCGCATCCGTCACAGCCTGACCATTCACTGTCATGGTTGCCAGAGGATCAGACATGGTTGGTGTCACCGCCAGTGTGGTTGCAAAGTAATCCACGCTCATGGTGTAGGCAGTCGAGCTGCTCTGGAAGATCTGATCCAGCGCACCCGTTGAGGGCACCAGGCTGCTCAAGGTCGCATCCGAACCGGCCACAGGCAGACGAGTCACTGTCACGGTATAAGTCTTGGTAACCGTGCTGTCTTCGGCAGTCACCACCACGGGGATGGCATTGGCACCCACCACCAGGTTGATCGCACCACTGGCCACACCAGAGGTCGCTGCCACACCGTTGATAGTCAAACCGGTGATGTTGGCCGCGTCACTGGCAGTTGCCGTTACGGTCAGATTGCTTACGCCGTTGGCCACTGACGCGGTATAACCGGTCGTGCCGCCGGCAAACACGGGGCTGAGGCTGCCAGAAGACAGACTCAATCCACTCAGGTTGGCATCGGCACTCTTGCGATGAATGGTCACGGTATAAGTCTTGGTGGTTGTGCCATCTTGGGCGATCACTTGCACTGGGATGGCGTTGTCACCCACCGCCAACGACACCGCGGCACTGGCCAGACCGGAGGTCGCTGCGACGTTGTTCACTTTCAGGCTGGAGTAGTTGCTGTCTTCGGCCGTCGCCACAAACTGCACCGAGCTGGTGGCGTTAGCCACGGTCACGGTGTAAGCCGTTGTAGCCGAGGCAAACACTGGACTCAGGGTACCGGTAGACAGGCTCAGTGCTGACAGGTTGGCGTTGGTGCTAGCCGCACGAGTCACCACCACGCTGTAGTTTTTCACGGTCTGGCCATCTTGTGCAGTCACCACGATGTCGATGGTGTTGCTGCCCACGGCAAGACTCACCCAGCCGCTGCTCAGACCCGAGGTCACTGGGTTGTTGTTCACGGTGATGGACTGGTAATTGGCGTTGTTCGCCGTTGCCGTCAAGGTGATCTGGCTGGTGGTGTTGGCCACGCTGGCGGTGTAGCTCAGGGTGCCGCTGGCAAACACGGGGCTGAGGCTGCCGCTGGACAGGCTCAAACCACTCAGGGTCGCGTCAGTGTTGGCCTGACGGGTAACAGTCACCAGGTAATTCTTCTGGGTCACGCCGTCTTGAGCAGTCACCAACACGTTAATGGGATTGGTGCCCACGGTCAGCGCAATACTGCCAGAGGCGTTGCCACTGGGGACCGCGACGTTGTTCACTTTCACACTGGCGTTGCTGTCGGCCAGAGTGGGAGTAATGGTCAGGCTGGTCACGGTATTGGCTACGGTCTGACTGTAGCCGGTGGTGGTGGCCACAAAGCCTTGGTCCATCGCGCCGGTGGACAGAACCAGGTTAGACAGGTTGGCATCGCCGGCCCCCTGACGGGTCACGCTCAGGGTATAGGTTTTGACAGTAACGCTGTCTTCGGCAGTCACAACCACGTTAATGGTGTTCACACCCACCGCCAGAGCAACCGCACCAGAGGCGGCGCCGCTGGCCACGGTCACGTTGTTCACTTTGACCGTGGAGGTGGCAATTTCCACCACCGGAGTC